>JASFTE010000180.1:0-8224 GCA_050114035.1 Armatimonadota bacterium
CTTCGGGAGGCACAGCAAATCGTCGAGTACCTGACGCTCCTGGCCCAGCGCCGCGGCCTCCAGCGCGAGCAGATCAAGGCGATGGTGCACCGGGCGATGGACCTCGGGGCCGGGACGCGGGCGGGAGCCGGCGCCGACAACGCCGACGCGCTGCAGTTCAGCACGGTGAGGGCGTGGCAGATATCGGAGCTGCGCCGGCGTGTGGCGGAGCTGATCCTGGGCATGACGCCCACTGCCGCGGCCGCGACCCAGGCGCCTGCCGACGGCGGAGATGACTGGGCCGAGGCGATGAAGCCGGTCCACGCAGAGTTCACCGGGCAGCAGGGGACGGTGGCGCAGTTCGGCGACAGCATCACCATAACGATGGCCTTTTTCGTGCCGCTGCAGATGCAGATCAACAACGTGCCCGATGAACTCCAGGAGGCGCACGACTGGATTCGCTCGTACGTCCAGGGCCGGTGCTGGCGCGGCTGGAAGGGGCCGCAGTTCGGCAATCAGGGGCGGACGACGACAGCGTGGGCCATCGAGAACATCGACGGCTGGCTGGAGCAGCTCAATCCCGAGGTGGCGCTGGTCATGTGGGGCACGAACGATACCCACAAGGGCCCGATGCCGCCGGAGTATACGGAGAACCTGCGCGTCATCATCCAGAAGTGCCTGGACAATGGCACGATCCCGATTCTGTACACGATTCCGCCACGGGGCACGCAGGCGAACAACCCGAAGTGGACGGAGCGGGTGGAGTCATTCGTGGCGGCGGCCCGGACGGTGGCAGCCGAGAAGCGGGTGCCGCTGATCGACTTCTACGAGGCGATGATGTCGCGGCAGCCTACGGACTTCGCCACGACGCTGCTTGGCGACGCGGCGCACCCGTCGTACCCGGAGGAGTACCGGCGGGACTTCAGTGAGGAGGCCCTGAGAAGCAGCGGCTATACGCTGCGGAACTACCTCACGCTGCAGAGCTACTACGAGGTCTACGAGAAGGTGCTCTCGCAGGTGAAGTCCGCGCCCGCGGATGCCGCTGAGGCCGCCTACGATGGGCCGACGCACGAGGGCCTTCCAGCGGTGCTGGTGCGCGCGACCGGTAGTGCGCCGACGGTGGATGGGGCGCTCGATGATGCCTGCTGGCGGGGGGCGGAGTGGCTGGACTTCCGCCTCCTGAGCGGCGACCCGCGGGAGCCGAGCCACCCCACGCGGGCGAAGCTGCTGGCCGACAAACGGGCTCTGTATGTGGCCTTCCGGTGCGCCGATCCGGATCCCGAGAAGCTCGTGAGCCGGACGCGGGAGCGCGATGCGAGTGTATGGGAGGACGACTCGGTGGAGGTCTTCCTGCGGCCCGGCGCGGAGGCCGCGAGGCAGTACTTCCACCTGATCGTCAACCCGGAGGGGTCGTCCCTCGATGACCTCGGCGGCGATGGGAACGCCTGGCAGCCCGATCTGAGGATCGGCACAGCCAGGGGCGAAGATCACTGGTCCGTGGAGATCGCCATCCCGTTCATCGAGTTGAAGCTCCCCGCGGGCGAGGCCGTGCTCTCCGGGCCGTGGCGGCTGAATCTGACGCGCATGCGCCCCGCGCGCGCCGGCAGCCCCGTCGAGGAGACCGCGCTGTCCCCGACCGAGAGCCCCTCGAGCCACGTGCCGGCGCGCTTCGCCTATGCGTTCATCGAGGCACTCGGCGGGAGCCTGCAGGTGGACTCACTCTCCGACGCGGTCGAGGAACGACCCATACGGTGACGGGCTATCGCTCATCAGGGCATCCGCGAGTGGCTGCTGCAGCGACTCGACGGTGTCTTTGTGCTCTGGCTCGGTCGCGAGGTTGGTCATCTCCGCCGGATCGTCCTCCAGGTCCTACAACTCCTCCGCATCGAATCGATTGCAGTCGAAGCAGTTGAACTCGATGAAGATGGCGTCCTGTGGGCGGTCGGTCGGATCGAGGAACGTGTCGAGCAGACTGATGCCCGCGAGGAACGGCGCCTGCTCCAGTCCGGCGGCGGCGAGGCGCCTGCCCTCACGGTGTCAGTTGGAACTCATCGATCCAATAGGCGGCGCCCATGGGGTTGCCGCCGAGGCCGCAGCGCAGATAGCGCTCGTCAGGGCTGGCGAAGGCCAGGTAGTCCACGGGGAAGACCTGGCGCTGCGGGTAGATGCGCTGGAGTGCAGGGAGGAGATCGAACTCGGCGTGCTGCCACGTGCCGTCGGCCTGCACGTCGGGGAAGTCCCCCAGGAGCTTCACCGTCCCCGTCTCGGGTGTTCTGCCCGTAAGTCGAACTGCGTGCCAGACGCCGCCGATGTGCAGGTACACGTCCACCTTGATGCCCGGCGGGATGCGGTAGTCGAACTGCAGACGGGGCCACCGGCTGGCGCGGAATCCCTCGGCGAGGGCGTACGCGCCCATGGGGCCGCCGGGGCGCAGGTTGGTGATGCGCAGGCTGCGTTTGCCCTTTGAGGCGGTGGTGTCATCGAGGCTCAGGCCCACCGTCGTGAGCTCGGGCAGCGTGTGCCACTCGCCGATGTCGCGCTCGAAGTTCTGCACTATGGCCGGGACGTCGCCGCGTTCGGGCGCCTCACGGGGAGGCGGCGCCGCCGGGAGCCGTGGTACGGGGGCGGTCTCCTCGCTCTCGTACCAGAGCTGGGCACGGGCGACCATGAGGCCGTTGCCGGCGGACCAGAGCCCGGCTCGGCCGCCGGGCAGGGGGGCCGGGTCGGTGTACTCGCAGATGAGTTTGTCGTCGGCGAGGAATCGAATCAGGCCGCCCAGCTTCTCGGCCCGCAGGCGGAACCAATGCCGGTGGAAGGCCGCGTTGCTGCTGGTGGGCTCGACGAAGACGGCCTTGGTGTTCTGGGCCACGACCTGGCCCTTGCGCAGTATGGCGCTCTTGGTGTTGCCCCAGCCGGCGTAGATGAAGGCGTATCCGCTGTCCAGATTGGCGCCGTCGCCGCACAGGGCCAGGTTGGCGTCGCTTGGGTCCGAATAGCCCGGGGAGTTGCGCAGGTCCATCTGGATGTTCGTCCGGGCCTCGAAGATGATGTCACCGCTGTATGTGCGTTTGGTCCAGGCGACGGGGTTCTCGAAGTGCACGCCGCCGAAGAAGGTCCAGCTCGGCTCGCAGGGCCAGCGAGTGGTGACGTGCCAGTTGCCCTTGGTGGCGTACCAGTCCGTGGGGGCGTCGGCGAAGGTGTAGTCGAGCCAGTTGTCCGCGTCCACCTCGAGCCGGCGCAGCAGGGCCGGCGCGCTCTCGGGGTCCAGGATCCCCAGGCGGCGGGCGGGCGGGGCGTCGGGCTCGGGGAGCGAGACGACCTCGGCGTCGTCGATCAGAACGGATAGCCGGCCGTCTCGCCAGGCTACTTCCACCTGGGCGTCGGCGCCGAGCTGGGCTTCGCCCGTGGCCTCGGTGATTCCTGCGCGGAGGACCTTCGCCTCGAGCTGCTTGCTGTGCGGCCCCAGCACTATGCGATAGCTCTCGGTGGCGTCGGGCTGTGCCGCGCGGATGGCGAGGGTGAGGGGCCCGGCCCGGGCCAGCTCGGCGGGCAGGCGAACGCTGAGATCGCCGAAGAAGACGCCACGGTGCCAAGACGTGCCATCGCCCGGGATGTGCCAGGCTCCCTCGACGCTGTACAGGCCCTGCGCCTTCATGACGTCGTCTTGTAGGAAGGCCTCCGTGATGCGCGGCTGCTGAGGCTGCAGGTCGAGGCCGGCCACCTGGACATCATCGAAGCTGACGGCATCTCCCCGCGCCCACAGGCCGATGCCCCCCTGGCCGAGGGCGTCGGTGTCCACTTGCAGCACGGGCTCGCGATCGATGCTGCAGATGACCGTGCCGTCGCCGCACTCCAGGCCGAGGCGGTACCATCGGCCCTCGGCGAAGCCTCCGGGCGCCTCGGCCAGGGCGCGCTCGCGGCCGCTGCGGACCAGCATGAGCTGGCGTGCCCTGGGCGCCTGCTCGTCGCCGGCTCTCCACCGGAACAGGAGGTAGTCGTCTTGGTCCTGGATGTAGGCGCACAAGCCGATGGCCTGGGCGGCGAAGGGCTTGACGCTCGTCTGGGCACGGTAGGTGTCCCAGAACCAGTGGCCAGCGGTGGCGAGGCCGCCGTCGGGGGCGGTGCAGCGCAGAGAGAAGGGGTTGGCGCTGTGCAGGGGGTCGGCCCCCGGCGCCTTCACCTCAGTGTTCTCCCAGACGCCGGAGACGATGTTCCACTGTGCCATCTGCTCGGCGCCGCGCGTGAAGTCATCCATGAAGTATATGGGTGCGACGGGCTGCAGGAGGCCCTCCCGGCAGCGGATGGCCTCACCCGGGCTTCCCGCTCCGACCTTGCCCCCCGGGGGGGCGGGGAGGTCGACCCGAAGCAGCACGGCGCCGTCGGCGATTACCAGGGCTCGGTTGCTTCGGCGTTGGATGGCGGCACTTACTGCGCCCTTGGGCTGGAAGGCGGAGGCGACGGCCAGCTCCTCGGGCTTCCCGGCACTCACATCAACCAAAGCGGCACGGCCGCGTGAGAAGGAGACGTACCGGAGATCGTCCTGGCCTCGGACGTCGAAGGCGATGCGGGCCTCGCTCCGACGCGCCCAGTCTCGTGTCGGCGCGAGCTGGTAGTAGAGGCTGTACTCCCGTCCGGGCTCCGCCTCGTCCTCGAGGAACACGTAGGGGAACTGCTGCGCGAGAGTCGGGGCCGGCGCCACCGCCGCCCCGACGCAGAGGAACAGGAAACACACTCCGAGTCGCACGCTGGGACCACCTTGATCGGATGCTACTCACGCGTCGGAACGGCTGCCCTCAGATCGAGAGACGTCTGGCCACACGCGATCAGCCGAGGAGGAGAACTCGCCCCCGACTCGAAGCTACAGACGCAGAAGAGCGGAAGAAGTTCCCCCGGCCTATCCAACAGCATGGCACGGCCGGCCTCGGAAGGAGACAGCACCGGGTGCGAGCACTGTATGGTATCGGTGTCTGCGCGCTGCTCATGAGCTTGCCCATGGGCGCGGGTGATGCACAGCGGCTGCTTACCTGGGCATACGTAGAGGCAGTCGATGGTCGCACTATTCTCCTCGACGACGGCAGCGTCCTGCGGCTCGGTGCGGGAGCCGCCATCCGGAGGGCAGACGGCAGCACCGGCACCACGGAGGACCTGGCGCGCGGGGCGAAGATCGTCTTCGAGACCCCTCATGCGGAGGGGCTGGAGAGCCTGCAGGTCTTCCCGCCGCGAGGACCGCAGGCGATCTACCTGTACGACCTGCCCACTGAGCGCGGTGGCGCCAGCGGCGCGCCGGCGCCAGCCGAGGGGCGGCTGTGGCCGAAGTCCGTCGCCGCTGTCACGGCCAGCTACCAACGGAGCAAGTACTGGGAGCGGTTCGAGACGCGCGTGTTGTACCAGCCGACGAAGGCGCCGGATGCGCCGGCCAAGGCGCTGTTCGCCGTGTTGGACGATCTCGGAGTGCCCCTGGTGGAGACGGTTGTGCCCGCAGGCGAGACGCGAGACGTGGCGTTGGGCTTCAGCGCGACGGCCAGTCCGCATATCGTCCTGCAGGCGCGGCCGGTGGGCGCGGGAGAGCTGCGACAGGAGTGGTGCTGGTGGCTGGACCCGCACTTCGTCGGCGCCCGACCGGCCGCCGCGCGGTGGACCGTCGCTCTGAGCAGCGTCGAGGCGTTGACGGAGTCCCTGCGGCCGGCTCTCGCCGACGAGCGGGCGGGCAAGGTCGCGGTGGCCGTCTTCAGCGCCGCCCGGGGGACGGACGCGTACGCCCTCCAGGACCTCCAGGACGACCTGTTTGTCGCCGTCGGGCGGAATGGCGCGACAGCGGGGAAGTACTCCGGGAAGGGACTGGAGATCGGGGAGCTGTTGAGCGACAAGGAACAGGACGCGTTGGAGAAGCTGGGGGCGACGTCGGTGCTCGTGGGCAGCGTGAGCCAGCGGACGGAGGGCACGATCATCAACGCGGCCCTGGTGCACGTGGAGTCCGGGGCGATTCTCGGGACGGCGACGGCGAGGCAGTGACGAGCCGGGGCCGGGCGGACCGCGCGACGGGCGCCCCCGGCCTTCAGAGGTGCAAGCCATGCGATATTGTGCAGTCATCACGTGCCTGCTCATGTGCGGCGCGGCGGGAGGCTTCCCGCGGGAGCCGCAGCCGGGCACGACGACGTGGGGCTACATCGAGGCGGTGGACGGCCAGGCCGTGACGCTGGATGACGGGACGGTGCTGCGGCTCACGGAGAAGAGCGAAATCGTGAAGACGGACGGGACTGCAGGCGCCCTCGTGGACGTGGTCAAGAACCTGAAGGCGGTGGCGGATATCGCGCAGGACGGCACCGTGGGGCGGATGGAGCTGCTGCGTCGGCCCAGTTGGCAGGAGACGTACCTGGCGACCATGGGCACGGCGGGGGCGAACATCACCAGCGCGATCGTGAAGGGGCGCACTTATCCGCGCTCCCTGGCTCTGCTGCGGGGGAGCTTCGCGTACCGAAGCCAGTACACCCGGGCGTCGCTGGAGGGCGATGTCACATATCAGCCCGAGAAGGGCGCGACGGCGCCGCCCGGCGTCCGATTCGTGATACTCGGTGCGGCGGGCGAGGTGTGCTTCGACCGGAGCGTGGCGGCCGACGAGGTGGCCCACTTCAGGATCAACTGGGGCCAGGGGGATCGCAGCTTCACGCTGCTGGCGACGCCCGAGGGCCCGGGGGCGCTGCGCCCCGAGTGGTGCCTGTGGCTCGACCCGCGGTTCGCCAGCGGCCCGACGCCGCCCCCGGGCGGCCTCTTCATCCACCAGCGGACCACGCGCGAGCTGCTTGGCCAACTTGCTGAGGCGCTCGGGGAGCGCAAGGTGGAGAAGCTGGCCATCAGCCAGCTAGGGAACGTCCGCGTCACCGACTCCGGGCTACTGGCGGTGCTTCAGGAAGACCTGGTCGTTCTGGGCGCGCACACCTTCGACGTGGTAGGCAAGTACGACACCCGCGTGGACCTGGGGAGCCCGCTGACGGACGCGCAGAAGCAGCAACTGGAGAAGCTCGGCGCCAAGTACCTGCTGGTGGGGACCGTCTCGGACCGGGGCAATCTCATCGTGGTGAGCGCCGCGGTCGTGAGCGTGGAGACGAACGAGATCGTGGCGACAGCGAGGGCGGTGCAGTGAGAGCGTGGACGGCAGCGGCAGGCCTCATGGCCCTCGCGCTCGGCGCGTGGGGCCAGCCGCCGCTTCCGCCGTCAGCGCGGGCGCGCGATGTGGGCGTTGTGCTGGACGTGAAGCCCGGGGAGAGCATCCGCCTGGAGACGGGAGTGCGGGCGGTCATCGGCCAGGACGCAAAGGTGAGTGGCGCCGACGGGCGGGTGCTTCAGGGGGACCTGATCGAGTTGGCCTACGGCGCCGATGGCGCTATCAGCGAGATCGAGGTCCTGCCCCGGCGAGAGCAACAGCAGCCGCTCACGGAGCTGCGGCTCGAGCAGGGCGCGGTGCGCCAGGCGTTCTGGCAGTATGAGGGCGAAGTCTATCCGAACAGTCTGCGAACGGCGGGGGCCCGGTTCCGCCTGAGCACGACGGCCGCGCAGCTCGTCGGGCACGCCGCGTACGACGTAGCGGATCCTGCGCAGCCGCCGGCTACCTTCCGGGTGCTGGACCAGAGCAGCAATATGCTGTGGGAGGGGCAAGTCGGCCCGGGACAGGTGACGGCCTTGCGGTGCGGGATACGGCGCGCCTCACGCCTGCAGCTCAAGTGCGTCGGGCCCAACGACGAGCCGCTGAGCGACCAGACGTGTTTGTGGCTCAGCCCCAGGCTGGTGCTGCGGCAGATGGAGTACGTGGCGCTGCGGCCCGAGCTGAGCACGCGGTTGATCCGCGAGCTGCGCGAGCGGCTCGGCCAGTTCGACGCCGGCACGGTGGCAGTCGGCATGCCGCAGGTCATCGGCCTCGCGGCCGAGACGGGGCGCGACCTGCGGGACGACCTGCTCGTGTCCGCGGCCGCGGCCTTCCCAGTCGTGGGGGCCCTGCCGAGCACCACCGGCTGGCTACCCAGCGATAAGGACCGGGCGGCCGCCGAGGCGCTGGGCGCGACGAGCATCCTCGCGACCCGGGTGCAGTGGGAGGGAGCAAAGACCCGAATACGTGCCCGCCTGCTCACCGTTGCCCATAACGAGGAGCTGACGGCGGCTGAGGCGGCCGTGGACTAGGGGGAGGACGTGGGCCCTAGCGCATCTTCGACATTGATGCACGGAGAGGGTGCTGAGCGGGACGGAGCGGGGT
>JASFTE010000181.1:0-8220 GCA_050114035.1 Armatimonadota bacterium
CACCCGGAGCGTGGATGCCGCCGTGACCCTGCAACAACGGCTCTGCCAGCCAGGCGCCCAGCTCGCCGCGTTCTTCCTCGCCTTCTGGCTCTATGTCTGGCTGTGGATCGACCCCAATGTGCTGTATCATGGCGCCGGGCTGGTCCAGTTCCCGTGGTTCTCGGAGGACCTGCTGTTTCTGAAGCGCTTCCTGCGTTACCCCGGTGGGCCCGTCGAGTCTGCGGCGGCGCTCCTATCGCAGTGCTACTACTACCCATGCGCCGGCGCCATTGTCATCACCGCCGTGGCGCTTCTCACGACTCTGGCCACGCGCTCCTTTGTGACAGCGGTGGCTGGCGAGAGCGTGCCCCTGCTGCACTTCATTCCGGCGATACTCGTCCTCGTTCTGTGCAACAGGTACGCTCATGCGCTCGCGATGCTCGTGGGCCTGCTGGTCGGGCTGGCGGCGGCCTGCGCATACGTCCGGATGGCGGGGCGCGGCAGTGCCCGGCGATTCGTTGTCTTCCTGGTTCTGTCCGGGCCACTGTACTTCCTGGCAGGCGGAGCCTATATCCTGTATGCAGCGGTTTGCGGGATCTTTGAGCTACGGACCAGGCGGACCCGCATGCTCGGCCTGTGCTATCTTCTGCTCGCCGAGGTCATCCCATACGCCGTCGGCACATACGTCTTCGATCTCAGATTGGCTGATGCGTGCGGGCGTCTTCTGCCCTTTCACCCAGATGGCCCCGTACGGGCCCAGGCTGCTGGGCTCTGTCTGTATCTGTGCGTCCCCATGGTCGCTCTGGTGGGCACAGTGTGGCCGCGCATTGCTGCGGTCGCGTCCGGGGCGAAGCGCTCGCGCATGAGGATGCTGGCGGAGCGTTTCCGGAGCCTCCGGAACCGGCCCGGGCCGGAGCTGGCCCTCGTGCTGGTCACTGCAGTCGCCGCAGCAGTGCTCTCCTTTGATGCGACCTCAAGAACGCTGCTTCGGATCAACCGTTTCGCGGTCCGGGGCATGTGGTCGGGAGTGTTGGAGG
Source organism: Armatimonadota bacterium (assembly GCA_050114035.1). GTDB lineage: Bacteria > Armatimonadota > Zipacnadia > JAUWAU01 > JAUWAU01 > JAUWAU01. The sequence goes on from JASFTE010000181.1 coordinate 1,017, forward strand.
AGGCAGGGCGCCTGCGCCGCGACCGGTACACGTTTGCCGCGATGATAGCCGTGAACAGAGCCCTGTACGAGACCGGCAAGCTCCCTTCGAAGATGTTCTCGTATCCGCAGCATCCCTTCGCCCTCATGGCCGGCGTACCCGCCGGCGGGGAGGCGGCCCTGCCGATGTACGAAAGGCGCAAGGCTCTGTTCTTCCAGCGTGGGGACGAGGTGCTTCGGCTCGGCCTCGTGAACGAGGCCCAACGCGAGGCTCACAACGCGCTCGAACACTTCGGCCCACATCCGGTCATCCTCAAGCGACTGGCCTTGATCAACATCATCAAGGGACAGACGGAGGCAGCCGAGGTCTTCCTGCGTGCGCTCAGCCGCTGCGTGGGTTACCAGGAGTGGGCAGGGAATGCCCTCCGCCGGCTGGAGGCGGACCGGCTGTGGTCCGAGGGCCCCGGGATCGAGCGCGTCCGCTCGCTGATGATCACCGGGGAGCCGACAGCCCAGAGCGTGTCGCTGGAGAAGCGGCTCGATGCGCTGCTGCGGAGCAACGGGCGCAATCGAATGGCCTTTGAGTACAGAATGGCATTCTACCTGCTATGCAGGCAGCTCGACAAGTTCGCTGCCGACATTGATCGTCTGGACGAACTCGAGTACCCGGATATCCCCTGGCACTACGAGGAGGCAGTCGTGATCCACGAAGCCGTCTCGGGCGAGCAGGTGGAGCTTCGCGGCCAGCAGACTGATCCCCGCACGCGCGAGGCCTTCGGCGAGTTCGACGCGGCGTGGCAGGCGGCGGCCCTGGGCGGCGACGTAGAGGCAGCCTGGCATGCGCTCGCCCCACACTTCGGTGACACGTACTTCTTCTACTACGCCTTCGGCGAGTCGGGGGCGCGGGGTCAATGAAGCGGCGCCTGTGGCTCATTGCTGTCTGCGCACTGGCAGCCCTCCTGCTGGGCGCGCTGAGCCTCTCGCGGCGCCGGGCGGCCTTGGTCATGGGCGAGTACGCCACGTCGCACCACCTGCCGCGCATCCGCCCGGACTACACGCGCACGGTCATCCCCACGAACATCGCGCCGCTCAACTTCGTTGTGCAGGAGCCGGGGACGGGCTACCGCGTCCAGGTGTCCTCGTCCCGGGGCGAGGGGTTCACCGTCGCCAGCCGCTCGGCGGCGATCGAGATGCCGGTGGGCCCGTGGCGGGAGCTGCTCGAGGCCAACCGTGGGGAGGAGCTGTCGTGGGACGTGTACGCGCGGGGGAATGACGGCCAGTGGACGCGCTTTGACGCGATCACGAACACGATCGCGCCGGAGGACATCGACGGCTACCTGGTGTACCGGCTCATAACTCCGGCGTACAATCTGTACGCTGATATCGGAATCCACCAGCGCAATCTGGCCAGCTACGAGGAGTCCGTGGTCCTGCACAGCGGGGCCTTCGGCAACGGGTGCCTGAACTGCCACACGTTCCCGCAGAACGGCACGGAGCAGATGGTCGTCAGCATCCGCAGCACGTCCTACGGTAGCTCGGCACTCATTGCGCGAGATGGCGCCGTCACGAAGCTCGACACCAAGTTCGGGTACTCGTCCTGGCACCCCAGCGGCCAACTCGTTGCGTACTCGCTCAACAAGGTGCGCCAGTTCTTCCATTCCGTCGGAAGCGAGGTCCGTGATGTGGTGGACCTGGATTCCGACCTCGCCTACTACCGGCTGGGCTCGACGGCGGTGCAGACGAGCCCCGACATCTCGGAGGCCGACCGCCTGGAGACGTACCCAACGTGGTCTCCGGATGGCCGGTACTTGTACCACTGCAGCGCCCCAATCCTGTGGGCCGATCGGGACGCGGTGCCGCCCGAGCACTACGATGAGGTCCGCTACGATCTGCGCCGGATTCGGTACGACGTTGAAACCGACACCTGGGGCGACGCCGAGACAGTGCTCTCCGCCGACGAGACTGGCCTGAGCATTCTGCTGCCGCGCATCTCTCCGGACGGGCGCTGGCTGCTGTTCTGCATGTGCGAGTACGGCTGTTTCCCCGTGTACCAGCCGAGCAGCGACCTGTACCTCATGGATCTGGAGACGGGCGAGTACCGGCGCCTCCAGATCAGCAGCGATCAGAGTGAGTCCTGGCACTCCTGGTCGAGCAACAGCCGCTGGTTCGTCTTCAGCAGCAAGCGGCGCGACGGCCTATTCACGCGCTCCTACATCAGCTACCTGGACGACGCCGGCAAAGCGCACAAGCCCGTCATTCTGCCGCAGAGGGATCCGACGTTCTACGACTCGTTCATCAAGACGTACAGCGTCCCCGAGCTCGTGGCCGAGCCGGTGCGCGTCTCGCCCCGGGCGCTGGCCAAGGCCGTCCGCTCGCCCCGCAGTGTCCCGGTGCAGATGCCGACGATGTCCATGACCTCAGAGGAAGCAGCGTCGCTGCCGTGGCGGCCGGCCGGCGGGGAGAGGCGATAGCGTGCGTGCAAGTCTCCCACGGCGCCGGGAGACGTCCACGCCTCGGGGTCGTCTGCGGGGTTCTTGGTACGCTCCGCCCTCCTATTGACTCTCGCGCAACGCCGTAACAGCGATGGTAAGTAGTGTGTATTATGAAGCAGACACCGAAGCTTGGTCGTGGCGACTTGCTGGCGTTGCAGGCGCGGCGGCTTCGCGCTGGGCGGTTGTTTGCCCGGGGCAAGACGCGGGCGCAGGCGGCGCGCGAGCTGGGTGTGAGCCGCGTGAGTGCGGGACGGTGGTATCGGGCGTGGGAGCAGGAGGGCATGGAGGGGCTGCGAGGGCCGGGGCGGACGGGTCGGCGCTCGCGCCTGGAGGCATCGCAGTTGGAGCAGCTGGAGGCGGTACTGCTGGCGGGGCCGGCGGCGCACGGGTATCAGAGACAGATGTGGACGCTGCCGCGTATCGCGCGGCTGATCAGGAAGCTGTTTGGGGTCTCGTATCATCCTGGTCATGTATGGAGGATCCTGCGGCGGATGGGCTGGAGCGCGCAGCGGCCCGAGCGCCTGTGCTGCTGGTATGGGATCGTCTGCCCGCGCATCGCAGTGCCGTGGTGCGGGACTACCGGGACAGCCAACGCCACTGGTTGGCTGTGGAATGGTTGCCAGCGTACGCGCCGGGTGCATCGCGCCAAGCGACGAGTGCACCGCTCGCCCGACGTGGCACTTGGCTTCCTCAAACACTCTGGACTCTATCCAGAGCTGTAGCATAGTCTTGCGAGACTCAATAGTGCACGAAGATGCCCTCCCCACGCTACTACGTCACGGTCGTCGGTGGCCTCGAAGAGGTCGCCTGGGGCGAGCTCCAGGAGGCCCTGCTGGAGCCGCGGCTGGCGTGGACGGAGCGCGGGCGGGTGTTCTTCGACTGCGCCTCGGCCCCGCGGGAGCTGCTCGCCCTGCGTTCCGTGGAGAACGTGCACGCGTACGTGGGGGAGTTCGGTGGCATCACGGCGGAGGATGAGTCGCTGGAGCACATCCGGGAGCGGGTGGCCGAGCTGTCGCTGGACGATCAGGTGGCCATGTACGAGTCAGTGGCCGGCGCGAAGCCCGACCCGAGCTTCCGCGTCACCGGTCACCGCGCCGGCACGCACGAGTTCAACTCCATGCAGATCGCGGCGTACGCCGGCGCGGGCGTCATCGACCGCTACGGCTGGCGCGTCGATCTCACGGGGCACGATCTCGAGGTGCGCGCGGACGTGCGTCAGGACACGTGCCTGGTGGGGCTGCGGCTGTCGGACGAGAGCCTCTCGCGTCGCAGCCGCGTCGAGCACGGCCCGGCGTCACTGAAGTCCACCGTGGCCTACTGCATGATTCGGCTCGTCGGGTGGGGCGAGACCGACGTCTTCCTGGACCCAATGTGCGGGGCCGGTACGATCCTGGTGGAACGCGGGGCCGTCGGCCCGGCGAGGCTGCTCGTCGGGGGGGATCGGGATGGGCGGTCGCTGGAGAAGGCGGCCACGAATCTGCGCGATGCCGGTTGCGATGCCGACCTGCTCCGCTGGGACGCGCGGCGGGTGCCTCTGGCGCGCGGCAGCGTGGACCGCATGGTGTGCAACCTGCCATGGGGCCGGCGCGTCGGCTCGCATCGGGTAAACGTGCACCTTTACCCGGCCTTTGTGCGGGAACTGGGGTGGCTGCTGGCCGAGGGGGGAAGGGCAGCACTGCTCACCGCCGAGAAGCGCCTCATCACGCGCCTGATCCACCGCGAGGCGCGCCTGACTCTCTCGGAGGTGCGGTCGATCCGCGTCGGGGGGCTGCGGACGGCGATCTACGTGGTGACACGAGCCTAGACCGCCGACGGGGCCTTGCCTCCGACCGCCCCAAGCACCACGTCCTCCAGCCTGGCCGCCTGCCGCGGCCAGCCGAACTCCGTCTCGGCCCGCGCCCGGGCGCCCTCGCCCAGCCTGTGCCGCAGCCCATCGTCGGAGAGCAGGCGCACGATGGCCTCGGCAGCCGCCGCGACGTCGCCCGGCGGCACCAGGAGGCCCGTCTTCCCGTGGACCACAGCCTCCGCGGCGCCGCCGAAGTCGCCGGCAATGGCCGGCCTCCCCACGGCGGCGGCCTCGAGATACACGATGCCGAAGCCCTCGAATCCGCCCGCCTCCGGCCCGCCGCTGAGCATGACGTAGCAGTCGCTCGCCGCATAGAGGCTCGGCAGCAGCTCGTCCTCCACGAACCCGGCGAACAGGACGTGCTCGGCCACTCCCTCATCCGCCACGAGCTGCTCCAGGCGCGCGCGGTCATCGCCCTTCCCGGCGATCACGTACAGAACGTTCTGCACGGCCGCGACGGTCTGCGGGAGGGCGCGTATGACGGCGTCGTGGCCCTTGTAGCGTTCGGCCGGGTCGAGGCGGCCGACAGTGAGCAGTACGCGTTTGCCCTCGAGGCCGAAGCGCTCCGCCGCCGGCCGGGGGTCCGTGTCGGCCCGGAACCGCTCCAGGTTCACGCCCGGATGCAGGACGGCGATGCGCTCCTCCGGGACGCCCGCCTCCGTGAGCAGTTCGCGCGTGAATCGGCTCAGGGCCACGACGGTGTCCGCCTGGCGCATGAGAGCGATCTTGCGCCCCGCCCACCTGCCGGACACCGCGTCTATGCCGTGGGCCATGATGACCGCGCGGGTGCCGCTGCGGAGCGCGGCCGGGGCTGCCGCCAGCGCCGCCGTGGGCGTGAAGCACAGCACGGCTTCCGGCGCGCGCCGCTCGATCAGCCCTGCCGCCGCGCGCCGGAAGCGCGGGAGCGCCAGCAGCTTGCGCACGGCCGCAGCGCTGTCGCGTCCCTTGGGCCACGGCGCCCGGACGACGGGGAATGGCGCCCCGGCATCGAACTCCTCGCTGCCGGCCGCCGTCGGCGCCAATACGACCACATCGCACCGCGAGGCGCACGCGCAGAACTGGTACGCGTACTCCTGGAGCCCACCCACATCCGGCGGGAAGTCGAGTGTCGCGACGAGCACCGTGGGCATGTCTGGTACCCCAGCGGATGGCGACCTCCGTCTCTCTTGGCCGCGACGTGCGGAACTTCCTGCCGCAAGTCCCGCTGCAATGGGAGGCAAAAGCGGCCCGCCGGATGCTGTACTACAACAGAAGTGGGAGTTCGCGCTGAGGATGTCAGGCTGACGTAGGACGACAGCAAGAGGGGGTGCGTGCGATGAGACGGATTTGCTGTCTCGCCTATCTCGCCCTCCTGGGGTGCGCGGCGTGGGCCGACGGGGCCTTCATGGAGCCCGTCATCACCGACCGGATCAGCGGCAGGACCGGGGTCGCATCGACCGAGCAGAAGGGCGTCGTCATCGAGCTTCCCGAGGGCCGGGAAGCTCTTCTGCTTCAGACGACCTACCACGGCCCCGCCGACCGGTTCGCCTGGGTCATTCCCGTCCCCGGGAAGCCCTCCGAGGACGACGTCTTCCTCGCCTCGCCTGCCTTCATCGACGAGCTGATCGAGCACACCGCGCCCGAGGTGGAGACGACCATCGGCGATCCGCGCCGGACGGCAGGACGCGGGAAGGCGGCGTTGGAGGATGAGGAGGGAGGCGAGGAGGCGCTCGCCCCCGGAGTGGGCCCCACCGTCACTGTCCACGAGCGCATGGCCGTGGGCGACTTCGACGTGGCCGTGCTCTCGGCCACCGGCTCCGAGGTGCTCACCGACTGGTTGAGAGAGAACCGCTTCCGGATCCCGGAGGGCAGCGACGACATCCTGCGACACTATGTGGAGAAGAGCTGGTACTTCGTCGCCCTGCGGATGCAGCCGGACAAGGTAGAGCAGCGCCCGGTGCTCCAGGAGGTAGACCCCATCGGCATCCGCTTCGACACCGAGCAGCTCGTGTATCCCCTCTACATCTCCCGCGCCAGCTCGCGCCAGAAGACCGCGCTGCTCCTGATGGTCCTCTCCAAGGGCCCGGTCGCCTGCGATCAGCTCGCGGACGCGACGCTGCCGCTGGGCAAATCGCTTGGCAAAGGGACCTGCTACGCGACGCTCCGCCGAGAGGCGGTGGAGGACAAGCGAGCATCAGCCGTATGCGAGTTCCGCGGGCCCGAAGGGGCGCCGTACGTGGACCTGCACTACGAGAAGGACCGCTTCACCGGCCCCGAGGGCGGCTGGTGGTCTCCGGGCTACCTGTGGACGACGCGCCTGTGGACGATTTTGGACCTGGAGGATATGGAGGATCTCACCTTCAGCCCGTCCGAAGATCGGCAGACGATGAAGCTGGCCGTGGTGCGAAGGGGGCAGCTGCGTTCGCCGCGCCGGCAGTGGGCCAAGTCGGCACTGGCCACCATCCGCAGCCGCGCCCGGAGGCAGTCCAGAACTGGCGGACTGACGTGGCTCTACGCGGCGGCTGGAGCCGCGCTGTTCCTCTGCACAGTGTGGGCGGCCAACCGAGGTCTCAGGCTCCGGCCGGGCTGCGTCTGGTGGGCCCTGTTCGCCACGCTGCTGCTCGCGGCCCTCAGCGCCGCCGCCAGCCCGCTGATAGCCCGTGTCTGGGTCGTCGTCGGGTGCCTCCTGGGCCTGAGCCTGGCCGCCGGCGAACGTGCAGGTCGGGGCAACCGACCGCCCGGGCTTTCGGCTGGGGACGCACTCAAGGGCGCGCTCATCGGAGGCGGGCTGGGCGCCTTCGGGCATCTTGCGTATTGCGTCCTCGTCGGCGGGCGCGACTTCCTCCGGCGGAGTCCGGACGGAAGGCAGATCCTCGACTACTGGTGCGGCGATGCCCCGGTGCCGTACC
>JASFTE010000182.1:0-8218 GCA_050114035.1 Armatimonadota bacterium
GCTCCAGGACGCTCTTCCGCACCGCCTCGTGGCGGGCGGCGTGCAGCAGGAAGTCGTCGTTCGAGCTTATCCTGCCCCCCGAGGCGAGCGTGGGGAGCCAGGTGAGCGTGATAGCGAGCGTGACGACGCCGAACCCGATCAGGTCGAGCCGCCGCCCGTGCGCCTGCGCTCGCGCTTCGCCAGTGCCTCCGACATCAGCGCCGGCGCCGGCGCTCTTCTCGCACTCCTCGGCCATGGTGGCTGCTCTCTATGCGCAAGACCCAGCCGGTGAGAGCACGGCGTTGCGCGACCTGCCATCAGTATCACAGTTCCCGGCACCCGTCAACGCACGACGGGCAGCGGGCGATCGGGCGAGGAGGATGTGCCGCTGCCGGCGGCCAAGGCGCGGCTCAGCATGGGCCCCCGCGGCAATGACCGACGACCCGACCTTGCCCACGTACCGCGACAGGCCGCGGCGTGCGGCGCCCTGTGCGGCGCCGGGGCCGGCACCGTCATCGGGATCCCCAGCTCGCTCGGCGCCTGGCTCGAGGCAGGAAGCCTCGCGGCCGTCGCGAGCTTCATGGCCGTCTGGGCGCTCTGGGTCGTGATAGGGATGCTCGTCTGCTGGATCGCGGCCGTGGTGGGAGGAATGCGCCTGCGCGCCCTGCTCAAGTGGGGCGCCGGCATCGGCGCGGTGTGTGGCCTGGGGATGGAGGCGATATACCCGCTGCCCCTCGCCCCGGGCACAACCATGATCGTCCACGCCGTCGGAGGGATTGCACTGGCCGTGATAGTGAGCCACGTCTGGTGGCAGTACTTCGCCGGGCGGTAGCCGCCCTTGCCGGGTCGAGGAATGGCGAGCAGCCTGGCGCAGGTGGGGGAGACGAACACCGGATCTGCCGAAGAGGGAAGCTAGTGATCAGCAGGCGCAGATGGACTCAGAGCATCTACGCCTCAGCCTCGACCACGTGTCGTCCCCTCATGACCTTCCTCATCGCCACCACACTCAGCGCCAGCCCCAGTAGCCACATGCCCGCGTTCACAGGCAGCAGCTTTGCCCAGAGCTCCGCGGCATCGGGAACGAGGCCGACGTACGTGACCCAATCGACGATGAAGAGCAGGCCGAGGGCGATGAGCAGGAGGTCGGCCAGCGCCCGCTGCGCGCTCTGCGGGCCGCGCTTCGCGCACCAGATCAGGGCAATTGCGAAGAAGAGCCCCACAGCGCACCCGGCCGCGGCGCCGTACAGCAGGTCCCCCCCGATCAGCCCGCCGCCGGAGTCGGCGTCCGCAGATGCCGCCGCACGAGAGAGCGATGTAACCTGCTGGCCCAGCCACCCTCCGGCCAGAATGCCGAGGCCGGGGCACAGCGCAAATGCCAGAACACTGCGTGCAATCATGGAGTGATACCCTTGTCGGAGAGGCTCCGCCGTCGGACGACTCTCAGTCGGGAGCGCCCCCAGTCCCGTCTGCGTGCATATATCATATACCCTATTCGGAAATCGAACCCATGTGCGAGCCATCCCCGAGGGCCGCCCCCGGGTTGGGAGTCGAACCGGGCGCCTCGCCAATAGCCGACGCTTGGGCCGTGTCCCGGTGGCTTGCTTCTATGCGCGTCGCTTCTTGGCCGCCTTCTTCTTGGCCTTCTTCTTCGGTTTCTTCTTGGCGGCTTTCTTCTTCGGCTTGGGCTTCGCGGCCCGGACCTTCACCGGCTTGCCGCTCTTGCCCGACTTCCAGGCCGCCTCAGTGAGTTGGATGACCCGCAGTCCGCATTCCGGCGGCGTCTGAGGCTCCTCTTCGCCGAAGATCGCCCGCACGAAGTTGGTATCCGGGTCCCAGCCCTTCGGCAGATCCCTCTCGTCAACGATGCGTTCCTGCGGATCGGCCTGGATCACGTGCGGCCCGCGGATGAAGAACGCGGCCCTCTCGCACCAGATACTGATGTCTTCGTGCCAGGTGACGGAATCGCCCACCACCGAGATGTTGCACAGGGCGCCGTTGGTGAACCTCGCATTGACTGCCGACAGGATGTCCACGCGCGTGCCGCGGTTGTCCATATACGCGTGCACTTCCGCCGGCTCCAGCTCCGTCATCCACAGGATGATGTCGATCAGATGGCTCCCGCTATCATTGAGCTGCCCCCCGCCGGAGAGGGCCGGGTCGCCGCGCCACAGCTTGGTGATGGGCACCCAGTCCTGCGATTGCAGGGCGCTGATGAAGTGCACCGGCCCGTGCTTGCCCGTGCCGATCTGCTCGCGCACGTACCGGTACGCCGGCTGGAAGTGGCGCTGGTACGAGACCATGACGACCCTCTTGCGTCGCCTGGCAGCCCGCACGATCTTCTCCGCGTGCTCCACCGTGCACACCATGGGCTTCTCCGCCAGCACGTGGAGGTCGCGCCGGAGCGCCGCCGTTATCTGCTCGAAGTGCAGCGTGTGCGGCGTGTTGATGTTGACGGCGTCGAGTTCTTCGTCCCTGAGCATCTTCTTGTACTCGTCGTACACGCGCCATTTGCCTGCGAGTCGAGGGTGGTGCTGGTTCGTGCGCTCGATCATCTCCTCGCTGATGTCGCAGATGGCCGGGATCTCCACCCGATGCGTCCCCAGCAACCGGCCGATGTGCCCCTGCGCTATCCCGCCGACCCCGATGATGCCCACTCGGATCTTATCGGCTTCCATTCTCACGCGCCCTCCTATCGGGCAGCCTGATGTCCCAGCGGCCGGGGGCGGGGCACGACGGGACGTGCACCGCTCGGATGCCGCTGCACGTGGTCTTCGGCCTGCCCTCTACACCCACCTGCGTGCAGATCGGCAGCTCAGATCCCCCCGCCGCGCCGCTCTACGAGCCGTCGATCCGTCGCTCTGGCCCCCTGGGGCGGGGGCCTTCAGGCCGGCTTCCGGGACCGATGTGACACGCGTTTTCCGCCGCCGGGAACCGCCCAAAGCCGTGGCAGCAACAGGCCCGTAACGAACCTACATAGCGATGGCGGAAAAACGCCTATTTTATCGCCTTTCTTGGCCATTCTGCCGCGCAAGTTTTCGTTGACTTTGGCCGCGTTTTCTGCTATACTAAGGCCACTTCACAGGCGGCTCCTGGTGCCCGAACTTCACAGTACTCTCGATGCACTCCGGAGGCACTGTTGGGCCGCTTTTCTGATACCTCGCCAAGGATGATCAACTCGATGGCAACGCAGAAATACAAAGCACGAGACATCAAGGTACTCAAAGGACTCGAGGCGGTCCGCAAGCGCCCGGCGATGTACATCAGCAGCACGGGGCCGCGGGGGCTGTACCAGATCGCCGAGGAGGTCATCGCCAACAGCATCGATGAGGCGCTGGCGGGTCGCTGCACGAGGATCGACGTGACGATCCACAAGGACCACAGCGTCACCGTGGTGGACAACGGCAGCGGCATCCCGGTGGACAGGCACCCGGAGGAGAAGCGCCCCGGCGTCGAGGTCGCCATGACCACGCTGCACGCCGGCAGCAAATTCGGCGGCGGCGCCTACAAGGTGTCCGGCGGCCTGCACGGCGTGGGCGTCTCCTGCACCAACGCCCTCTCCGAGTGGCTCGAGGTGGAAGTACGGCGCGACGGCCGACGCTACAGCCAGCGCTACGAGCGGGGCAAGCCGACGGCGAAGCTCAAGCGCGGCGCCAAGTGCAAGAGCACGGGCACCACGGTCACCTTCCTTCCCGACAGCGAGATCTTCGAGTCGATCGAGTCGAGCTACGAGGACCTTGCCAATCGCCTGCGCGAGCTCTCCTACCTCAACCCGGTCGTGAGGATCACCCTCACTGACGAGCGCACCGGCGAGAAGGAGATCTTCCACAACAAAGGAGGCATCGGCGCCTTCGTCGCCTTCCTGAATGAGAATGCCGCCAAGGACTCGATACACCGACCCATCCAGTTCCACGGTCAGCGGGAAGACACGTACGTCGATATCGGCATCCAGTACAACGGCGGCTACCAGGACAACCTCGTCTCGTACGCCAACAACATCCGCACGTGGGAGGGCGGCACGCACCTCTCCGGGTTCAAGACCGCCGTCACCCGCGTGCTCAACAACTACGCGCGCAAGCAAGGGGTGCTGAAGGACAAGGACAAGAACTTCGTGGGCGACGACGTGCGCGAGGGCATGACGGCGGTCATGAGCGTCCAACTCATGCATCCCCAGTTCGAGGGCCAGACCAAGGGGAAGCTGGGCAACACCGAGGTGGAGGGCATTATCAATTCCATCGTGCAGGAGGGCCTCAGCGAGTACCTGGAGGAGAATCCCACCGTCGCCCGGCGCATCGCAGACAAGGCCGTGACCGCGCAGCGTGCCCGGGAGGCGGCCCGCAAACAGGCCGATCTGATCCGGCGCAAGTCCGCCCTCGATGGCGCCGGACTGCCGGGGAAGCTGACGGACTGCTCCTCGCGCAATCCCGAGGAATGCGAGCTGTTCATCGTTGAGGGCGACTCCGCCGGCGGCCTCGCCGTCCAGGCCCGCGACAGCCGCTTTCAGGCCATCATGCCCATCCGGGGCAAGATGATCAACGTCGAGAAATACCGCCTCGACCGCGTCCTGGACAACGAGGAGGTCAAGGCGCTCATCACGGCCCTCGGCACCGGCATCGTCGTGGCGGGCAACGGCAACGGCGATGGCACGAGCAACGGCGAGTCCGACAGCAAGTTCGATCTCGACAGGCTCCGCTATCACAAGATCATCATACTCGCCGACGCCGACGTGGACGGCAAACACATCCGCACGCTGGTACTCACGTTCTTCTTCCAGTACATGCGGCCGCTCATTGAGAAGGGGCACCTCTACGTCGCCGTGCCCCCGCTCTATCGGGTGAAGCAGGCCTCGGACGTCCACTACTGCATGGACGACAACGAACTCCAGAAGCTCACCAAGGGCCTCGGGCGCCGCAAGTACGACGTCACCCGCTTCAAGGGCCTGGGTGAGATGATGCCTGATGACCTCGCCGGTACGGCCATGGACAAGGACTCCCGCACGCTGCACCAACTGGAAGTGCGGGACGTCATAAAGGCCGAGCACATCTTCGGCATCCTCATGGGCACTCAGGTTGAGCCGCGCAAAGCGTTCATTGCCGAGCACGCCCCGGACGTTGAGTTCCTGGACGTCTGAGCCGCGGATGGTCGACTCCGATCGCACAGCCATGCGCGCCGCGGGCAGGCGCCTTCGTCTCTCCGCGGCGGATCACTTGTTGTAGAGCGACAGCACCCGACGCACACAGCCAGACGGCCGCCGGCTCCCCGTGCGCCATCGTCGCCTGATACGGAGACCGCCAATGCCCGAATCCGCAGAACGCTACGAAGCCACCGACATCGAGGACGAGATGTCCTCCTCGTACGTCGAGTACGCGATGTACACCATCGTGGACCGCGCGCTGCCTGACGCCCGCGACGGACTGAAGCCGTCCCAGCGGCGCATCCTCGTGGCCATGAACGACCTGAACCTCAGCCCCGGCGGCGCGCACCGCAAGTGCCAGAAGATCTGCGGCGACACGTCCGGCAACTACCACCCCGCCGGCGGCGAGATCGTGTATCCCACCCTCGTCCGCATGGCCCAGGATTTCAACGCACGCTATCCTCTCGTGGACGGCCAGGGCAACTTCGGCACCGTCGATGGCCATCCGCCGGCACAGGCGCGCTATACTGAGGCGCGTCTCTCGCCCCTCGCCGTTGAGATGCTGGCGGACATCGACAAAGAGACCGTCGATACGCAGCCGAACTACGACGAGACCCGCCAGGAGCCCGTCGTCCTGCCCGCACGCTTTCCGAATCTGCTCTGCAATGGCTCCGCCGGGATCGCCGTGGCGCTCGCCACCAACATCCCGCCGCACAACCTCACCGAGGTATGCGATGCGCTTGTCTACCTCGTTGACCATCCGGACGCCAGCCTCAAAGTCCTCATGCGCCGCGTCCAGGGCCCGGATTTCCCCACCGGCGGCATGATACTCGGTCTCAAGGGGATTCAGGACGCCTACGAGACCGGGCGCGGCAGCATCACGATGCAGGCGCGCACCGCCATCGAGCCCATATCCGGCGGCCGCCACTGCATTCTCATCACCGAGCTGCCCTACCAGGTCAACAAGACCACGCTCCTGCAGCAGATCGCCAAGCTCGTCCAGGACCGAAAGGTGCGGGACATCGCGACGGTGCGAGACGAGACCGACCGCAAGGGCATGCGCATCGTGCTGGAGCTGAAACGCGACGCCAACGCCAACGTCGTGCTCAACCAGTTGTACAAGCACACGTCCCTGCGCACCAACTTCAGCGTCAACGCACTCGCACTCGTGAGCCGGGTGCCCAGGACCCTCGGCCTCCGCGAGCTGCTCCAGGAGTACATCGACCACCGCAAGGAGGTCATCCTCCGCCGCACCGCCTACCTGCTCCGGCGCGCCGAGGAGCGAGAGCACATCGTCGCCGGTCTCATCATCGCCTCCGACCACATAGACGAGGCCATTGCGACGATACGCAAGTCCAAGGACCGTCCCACTGCCAGGCAGCGGCTGCAGAAGAAGCTCAAGCTCAGCGAGCGCCAGGCACAGGCGGTCATCGAGATGGTCCTCGGGCAGCTCACCGGGCTGGACCAGACCCGCCTGCGCGACGAGCGCCGCGAGCTCCTCAAGCAGATCAAGGAGCTCAAGGCCATACTCGCCGACGTGCAGAAGGTGCTCGACATCATCAAGGACGACCTACGGGAGCTCAAACGCAAGCTCGGCGACGAGCGCCGCACCCGCATCGTCCCCGACGAGGCCGATGACATTGACCTCGAGGACCTCATCGCCGAAGAGGAAATGGTCATCACCGTGACGCGCGATGGGTACGTCAAACGCCTGCCCCTCGACACCTATCGCGTCCAGCACCGCGGCGGCAAGGGCGTCATCGCGCTCACCAAGAAGGAAGAGGACAACGTCCAGCACCTCTTCGTGGCCACCACGCACCACCTGATCCTGTGCTTCACGGATCAGGGCCGCGTCTACCAGTTGAAGGCGTACGAGGTGCCCTCGGCGAGCCGCCAGGCCCGCGGCACGGCTATAGTGAATCTGGCCAACGTCGAGTCCGGCGAGTACATCACGGCGCTCGTACCCGTCAAGGACTTCGACCAGGGCGGCTACCTGGTCATGGGCACCGAGCGCGGCATCGTCAAGAAGGCGCAGTTGAGCGCCTATGACACCCAGCTCCGCGCCCGAGGCCTCATCGCCATCAAGCTCGACAAGGGCGACGCACTCCGCTGGGTGAAGTGCAGCGATGGCAAGAAGGACGTGCTCATCGCCACCGAGCGCGGCCAGTGCGTGCGGTTTGCCGAGAAGGCCGTGCGGCCCATGGGCCGCACGGCCCGCGGCGTCATCGGTATCCGGATGAAGCGCGGTGACAAGGTGGTCGGCATGGACATCGTCGATCCCAAGGACAAACGCGGCCTGCTCGTCGTGACCGAGAAGGGCATGGGGAAGAGGACGGCGCTGAAGGAGTACGGCCGCAAGGGCCGCGGCATCCAGGGCGTCAAGACCCTCAACATCACGAAGAAGAACGGCCCCGTCGTGGCGGCCCTGGTGGTGGACGAGGAGGATGAGTTGATGGTGCTCGCGTCGGACGGCAACCTCATTCGCATGGAGGTGGCCGGCATCAGGCAGACGGGCCGCGCCACCCAGGGCGTGAAGCTCGTCCGACTCGACGAGGGCGCCAGCCTGCGCGCCGCCGCCCGCATCCTGCAGGAGACGATAAACGGCGACGGATAGCCGGCGGCCATCAGCCCATGCAGCCGTTCTACCCCATCGATCATACCGCCGACATCGGCATCGTCGCCCAGGGCCACGACCTGCGGGAGCTCTGTGAGAACGCCGCCCGCGGCATGATCTCCCTCGTGGCCGAGACCGATTCCCTCGAGGCCACCTCCGAGCACCACCTCGACGTCACTGCCCCCACGGACGAGCAGCTCCTCATGGCGCTCCTGCGAGAGCTCCACTTCCTCCACGAGACTGAGTACCTGCTGTTCGCGGCGGTGACAGTGGAGAGCTGCGAGGGGGGGAGACTCAGGGCCACAGCCCGTGCCGCGCCGCTGGCGGGCGCCGAGGACCACGTCCTCAACGAGATCAAAGCCGTCACGTACCACGGCCTCGACATCCACCGCGACGGCGACGTCCTCAAGACACAGATCATCTTCGATACGTAGGCCCGCGTCAGCCGTGCGAGCCGCTTACGCCACAGCGCCGTGTTCACGCAGCAGGTCCAT
>JASFTE010000183.1:0-8215 GCA_050114035.1 Armatimonadota bacterium
TCGCCGCCGGTGCGGTCGCTGAGGAAGGCGATCATGGAGCCTTGCGGCGACCAGACGGGCTGGCTGTCGTAGGAGTCGGGGCTCTTGGTGATGTTGAGTGCCGGGCCGCCGGTGGCGTCCGCGACGTAGATCTCGGAGTCGCCGGTGCGGTCGCTGGCGAAGGCGACGCGCTTGCCGTCGGGGGACCATGTGGGATAGTCGTCGGCGCCGGGGCTGCGGGTGAGGTTCCAGGGCTTCGAGCCATCGGCGGGCATGACGTAGATCTCGGACTGGTCGTCGCGGTCCGTGACGAAGGCGATGTACTTCCCGGTGGGCGACCACACGGGGCGGCGGTCCGCGGCACGGTTGCGGGTGAGGTTGCGTGGCCTCGCGCTGTGGGCGCCGACGAGGAAGATCTCGGCGTTCGCGGAGCGGTAGGACGTGTAGGCCAACTGGGGATCGCGTGCGGGCTCCCCTCCGGCCGCCAGCGCTGCAAGGAGGACCATCGCGGCGAGGACGGCGCAGAATAGCAGTACATCGCGGCCCATGGGCAGCACCTCTCAGCGAGGGAGCGTCTCCTTACCAAACGTCCTGAGGGGGGCATTTGTTGCTCGGGCGGAGAGTGGGCTGGGCGCGCGCTGGACGGGGGGGTCTGCGTGCGCTATGATACACAGAGGGGTGGCACAGCTTCTTTGCCAAGCGGTGCTTTCCGCGCAACCCATGTGCACGGGTAGCAAGCTACCCGTGCCACCCGGCCGAGGGGGACCGGCAGTGGCGTACCTGGGGATAGACGTCGGGTCGGTGACGGTGAACTTCGCGTGGCTCGATGGCGCGGGCGATGTGGGGGGCGCGCTCACGGAGCCGGCGCATGGGCGGCCGGTGGAGGCCATTCAGCGCGGGCTGCGGGGGCTGGAGTCGCGCGCGAGCAAGATCGAGGCGGTCGGCGTGACGGGGAGCGGGCGGCGGCTGGCGGAGGCGGTGGCGGGGGCGGACGTGGTGAAGAACGAGATCACGGCGCATTACCTCGGGGCCAGCCGGTTTGTGCCGGATGCGGGGACGATCATTGAGATCGGCGGCCAGGACAGCAAGATCATCCTGATCGACGATGGCGTGCTGGCGGACTTCGCCATGAACACGGTGTGTGCGGCGGGGACGGGGTCGTTTCTGGATCAGCAAGCGGCGCGGCTCAATATCCCCATCGAGGATTTCGGCGGGCTGGCGCGCGCGGCGCGGTCGCCGGTGCGGATCGCGGGGCGGTGCACGGTGTTTGCCGAGGCGGATATGATCCACAAGCAGCAGGGCGGGGCGGCGACGGAGGATATCGTCGCGGGGCTGTGCGACGCCATCGTGCGGAACTACCTGCACGACCTGGGGCGCGGGAAGGTCATCCGGCCCGTGGTGGTGTTCCAGGGCGGAGTGGCGGGGAATGTGGGCGTGCGGGACGCGTTCGAGCGGGCGCTGGAGCTCGACGTCGTCGTGCCGCCGCATCACGACGCCGTCGGGGCCATCGGGGCGGCCATGCTGGCGCGAGAATGGCGCGAGGGCAGTGAGGAGCCCACGGCGTTCAAGGGCTACGATGCCGCCGAGGCGCCGACTCCGGCCGCGGGTGGAGGACCTCGAAGACGGCCTCGAGGCCCTGCTTGAGGCGCGGGCCGGGGCGGACGACGATGTCGGGGTCGATGACGTGCACCCGGCCGGTCCTGACGGCTGAGATCGCCGCCCAGCCCTCCGGGTGCACGGCGGCGCGCGCGTCGTCGGGGATGGTGCTGATGATGACGTCGGGGTCGCGGGCGATGACCGCCTCGTAGCTGAAGGTGCCCCAGTCGCTGCGGACATCGTCGGCGATGTTCCGCCCGCCGGCGTCCTCCACGATCTGGCTCACGAAGGTGCCGGGCCCGGCGGTGCGGAGCGGCCGGTCGCCGATCTCGATGAACACCCGGGGTCTGTGCTCCTCGGGCACGGCGGCCTCTCTGATGCGGCGCCGGGCGTCCTGCATCTCGGCCACGATGGTCTCCGCCTGCTCCCGCGCATCGGTCGCCTCGCCCAGAAGACGGATGGCCGCGTACAGGTCGTCGAAGGCGGACGTGTCAATGGCGAGCACGGGCGCGCCGGCTCGGTCGAGCGCCTCGATGACCCCGCCCTGCAGATGGGCGACGGCGACGACGAGGTCGGGATCCAGAGAGATGATCCGCTCGACGTTGAGCTGCGAATCGCCCACGGTTGCGAGCTCCTGCGCCTCGGGGGGATAGTCGCACCACGTGGTGACCCCGACGACCCGGTCGCCGACACCAAGGGCGAAGAGCGTCTCGGTGGTGCTGGGCGCCAGCGATACGATGCGCCGCGGGGGCCGCAGCAGCTTCACGAGCCGGCCGACCTGATCGCGAAGGGTCACTTCCGCCGGCGTGGCGACGCCCTCAGGTGCCGGCGCGGGCGGGCGCCGGCGACAGCCGACGGCGAGCAAGAGAAGGCAGGCTATGCACATGTGCAGCCGGACGATAGGGGCACCCCCTTCGGTGGACGGCTTACCGAGGCGTCATGACATCGACGTTCTCCTGCAGGATCACCGTGTGTAGTATCTGCATCACGACGACGATGAAGGCGAACAGCGATGCCCGGGCGTGCTCGTGGTGCGTGGCGCGGCGGGCGGCCAGTATGCAGACGTAGGGCATGAACAGCATCCAGATCCTCCCCACCTCGGCGCGGGCGCTCCCCGAGAGGTCCACGAGGGCCACCGTAACGAGTAGGGCGACCAGGAGGAAGTCGCTGCGCAGGAGCGCGCCGGCTGCCCTCCAGCGGCGCACGCGGGCGACGCACCAACTCAGCGCGCAGACGGCCACGCACGGTCCCAGGAACACGGCGAAGTCAACGAGGTTGAGCATTAGCCACGGGGCGTAACTGCGCTGCCACTGGTCGATGACGATGGCACGCTGCCGGGCGGCAGCCGTGAGGGCGACGTCGAACGCGTTGTAGCCGCACACGGGCCACAGGAGGGCCAGCGGCACCAGGAGACCGGCAAGCAGCGCCCCGATGGCCACGGCGGCGCGGCGTATCGCCTCGCGATGCGCCGGCTCCTGTCTCCAGACAAGCACGACGGGAGCCACCGCGATACCCACGGCGAGCACGACGAGGCTGGCGGCGCCGATGCTGATGAGGGAATCGAGCGCGAGAAGCAGCCCGGCGGCGGCGACAAGCCCGAGGCGCCGGCGGTGCAGGCCGAGGCACAAGAGCCAGAGGGCGCACACGCCGAGCAGCGCGACGAGCTGATCGATGCCCGGGACGAAGAGCAGGGCACTGGGGAGGAAGGCCGCAATGGCCGCGGTCATCAGCGCCCGGTGTCGGTTTCCCATCTGCACGGCGAGCAGATACGTCGGGATGCACAGACAGGAGCCGCAGAGGATGAGGACGAGGGCCACGACGAAGGCCACGACACACTCACGCTCGCTCACGGCCCCGTAGCCGGCGCCGCGCAGGATCCCGGAGACACGGTCCCAGTGCGCGGGCCCGATGAGCTCCGACGGGAGCCGCCAGAGGCCGCCGGCGTACACGCCTTCGCGGAGGAGCCACACGAGCAGGACCGTGCCGGCCGGGTGCGTCTGCACACGCTGCGGCGTGGCGGGCGACCGGATGCGCTCGTGATGGTCGCGCATGAAGGCGCCCACGTCGTCTATGCGGGCTGCCTCCGTGTAGTAGCCGAAGGCGACGTCGCTGAACAGTATGACGCCGAGATTGACGGCGAGCCGCTCGCGAGCGGGCCGATGCCACGGGTCGTCGCCGTCGAGGAGACGCGCCGCGTCGATGGCCGGCGGCTCCATGCTCGCGAGGCCGAGGCAGAGGCACAGCGACGCGGCCACGAGGGCAAGGAGCGATGCGGCGACCTGGAGACCACTGAGCCGCGGCCTGACCATCGCCAGGGCGATGACGGCCGCAGCCACGACCATGGCGGCCATGAACGCTGCAGCCGCCTCCCCGGTCATCGGCAGCGGGGCGAGGACCTGCGGGTGCCATGTCCACTGGTGGGGGATGCCGAAGGGGACCGCCTGCGTGACGGCGATGACCCATGCGAGGATGACCGCCACGCATCCGAGGGTCAGATACAGAGGCACGGAGCGACGCTTGTTGCTCTCTTCACTCATGTCGCCTTTGCGTCGCCGTGTCCGCCCTTCGGGTCGGCCGCGCGCCGAAGGGCGGCGACCTCCGCCGCCGACAGCTCCCGAGCCTCTCCGGCCGCCAGGTCGCCGAGGGATAGAGGCCCCACGCGCACGCGCCGCAGGGCGCGCACGGGATGGCCTACGGCGGCCAGCATCCGCCGCACCTGCCGCTTCTTGCCCTCGGCGATGCTAATCTCGATGCGGGCGCGGCGCCGGGATCGGCGCCCCAGGAGGCGGACCTGTGCCGGGCTCGTCCGGCCGTCCTCGAGGGCCACGCCCCGCGCCAGCGTGCGCAGCGCCTCGGCGGATGGGACGTCGTGGACCTCGGCCACATATGTCTTCGGGATGCCGAACCTGGGATGCGTGAGCCGGTGGGCGAGCTCGCCATCGTTGGTGAGCAGGAGGAGCCCCTCCGTGTCCATGTCCAGCCGGCCCACCGGGAAGAGACGCGCGCCGTAGTGCGCCACGAGGTCTGCGACGGTGGGTCGGCCGCGGGGATCGGAGCAGGCGGACAAGTATCCGCGCGGCTTGTGTAGCATCACCCAGAGCCTGGCCGACTGCAGCTCGACGTCGCGGCCGTCAACGGAGACGCGATCGGCGCCGGGGTCGATTGTGGCGCCGAGAGTGCAAACGATCTCCCCGTTGACGCGAACGCGCCCGGCGACGATGAGCCCCTCGCACTTACGGCGGGACGCGACCCCGGCCGCGGCCAGCGCCTTGTGCAGCCGCTGCATAGAGCGTCACACCCACCAGTCCGATGACGAGAGCGGTGACGGCCCACTCGATGCCGCTGTCGGGCACCACGGCAGCCCAGAAGGAGCGGTCAATGCGCTCGGCGCTCACGAGGGGGACATGCCGGACAGTGCCGTCGAACAGCGTGACCCGCAGGCGGCCGACCGGCTGCCCCGGCTGCACCGGGGCGCGCACGACGTCTGCGTCGCGGTCCACGACGCAACCGGTCGAACGACCCTTGGGCACGAGGACCACGACATCCTCAGTGGTCGTTGCCCACACTGTGGGCTGGCGGCCGCCACGCACGGGGACGCGCCACGATGTCGTCCCCTCGCGCGCAAGCTGCACCGTCTCGAAGTTGTCGAATCCCCAATCAAGCAGCACTTCGGCATCCTGCCAGAGTTCCTCGGCGTCCAGCAGCACGGCGATCAACTCGCGGCCGTCGCGTTGAGCCGACGCGGCCAGGCATCTGCCGGCGGCCGCCGTGTAGCCGGTCTTGATGCCGGTGGCGCCCTCGTACAGGTCGAGGAGCTTGTTCCGACTGAGCACGAGGTTGCCGGATTCGCTCTCCGTGGAGGAGACCACGGCTCGGCGCTGCGCCACGAGGCGGCGGATCTCCGGCCGCTGCATGGCGTGGCGCATTATGAGCGCGAGGTCGTGCGCGGTGGTGTAGTGCCGGGGATCGTGGAGGCCGTGCGGGTTGGCAAAATGCGAGGCCTCCGCCCCGAGCCTGCGCGCGGTGTCGTTCATCATGCGGGCGAAGCCCTCGACCGACCCGCCCAGGTGCTCAGCGAGGACGATCGCCGCATCGTTGCCGGAGCGCACGAGCATGGCGGCGAGCAGGTCCGAGACACTGACCCACTGACCGGGGGCGAGCCCGGCGCGCATGCCCTCGGCCTGGACCGCGCGCTCGCCCACCTGGGCCAGCTCCGACCCGCCGTCGCTTCCGAGCACGACGATAGCCGTGAGCACCTTGGTCAGGCTCGCGGGGTAGCGCCGGGCGTCGGCGTCCCTGGCGAACAGCACAGCGCCGGTCGCGCCATCGATGAGCACGGCGGATCGCGCGGTGACCTCGCCCAGCGCCGCCCCGGGCCCGAGCCCGGGCTCCGGGATGATCGGGCTGGCAATCTCCTTGGCAAGGCCGGGCGCAGCGCCGGCCAGCAGACACGCGGCGAGGATGGCGGCGGCTGTGACTCGTACACGGGGCACAGAATGACACCTGGTCTCCGGATTGAGCAACAGACGGTGGCTGCGGCCCGGGGGCGGCCCGAGTGCTCCCCACCCCGGGCGTCTGCTTCCTCCGGCGGGCCACGAGTGAGCGTCTCAGACAGAGCGCGCCCGGCGCCGGTGACAGAGGCAGCGCCGTCTGTCTCTGTACCAGCGCGGGCGGCGCGCGCGCCACTGAGGCAGCGGGCCTACTTCAGCGCTGCCTCGATTCGGTCGAAGCCCTTCTCGAGCTGCTCCATGGAGGTGGCGAACGAGATGCGAATGTGGGCGTCGGCCCCGAAGGGCGCCCCCGGCACCGCTGCCACGTTCGCATCGTCGAGCAGATACTGTATCATGCTCGCCGAGTCGGTCACCTCGCGGCCATCGAACGTCCTGCCGTAGTGCTGCGAGACGTCCGGGAAGGCGTAGAAGGCGCCCTGCGGTCTCGGCAGCGTGACGCCGTCTATGGCCTCGCAGCGCTGCACCACATAGTCGCGCCGCTCCTCGAAGGCCTGCCGCATCTGCTCGACGCAGTCCTGGTCGCCCAGAAGCCCCGCGGCCGCGGCCATCTCGGCTATGGAGCACGGATTCGACGTCTCGTGGCTCTGGTATGCGCCCATCGCCCTGATGATGTCGGCCGGTCCCACGGTCCAGCCGACGCGCCAGCCTGTCATGGCATACGTTTTGGAGGCCGAGTTGACCACGAGCGTCCGCTCGCAGACCGCGTCCCCCAGGATGGCCGGGCTGACGGCCGTGAGGCCGTCGAACACGATCTTGTCGTAGCACTCGTCGGAGACGATAAGCAGGTCGTGCCGGACGGCGACATCGGCCAGCGCCTGCATGACGTCCCGCGGGAACACGGCCCCGGTGGGATTCGAGGGGCTGTTGATGACGATGGCGACAGTCCTGTCGGTGATCTGCGCCTCCACGTCGGCGATGTCGGGCAGGAAGCCGCTCTCGCCCGTGGTGTTGACGATCCTCGTCACGCCCTCGGCCATGCCGATCATGGGCGGATAGCTGACCCAATAGGGCGCGAAGATGATGATCTCGTCCCCCGGGTCGCAGATGCACTGGCACAGCGTGTGCAGAGCATGCTTGGCGCCGATCGAGCAGCAGACGTTCGTCACCTCGTACTTCAGGCCCATGTCCCGCTCGACGGCGGCGACGATGGCTGCCTTGAGCTCGTTGACGCCCGAGGTGTACTTCGTCTCTCCGGCATCGATGGCCGCCTTGGCGGCGTCGCAGATATGGTCGGGCGTGCCGAAGTCCGGCTCGCCGGCCCCGAAAGACACCACGTCGATCCCCTGTTGCTTCAGTTCTTTGGCCCGCGCAGTGATCGCGAGCGTTTCGGATGGCGGGACCCGCCCAGCGCGCTCGGAGGTCTTCACGACTGCATCCCTCGATTCTTGTTTGGTAGAGAGCTGTGCCCGGGAGCCCGGCGCTCGCTCTCAGTGCGGCATCTGCAGCGGCCGACTCGGCCTACCCATAGACGGGCCTCGGCAGTTCAAGGCACAGGTCCAGCTCGACGCGCGCCGCGCGGTGGTTGGGGTCGATCCGGAGTGCGGCCCTGAGATGGCGCTGCGCCTCGCCGCGTCGGCCCAAGTGGCGGTACAGCTTGCCGATATGGTACTGGATCTCCGCGGAGTCAGGCGACATCCTCACGGCCCGCTGCAGTTGCGTCAACGCCTCTCGGAGCATGCCCTTGCGGAAATACGCCCATCCCACGGAGTCCACAATGTGGCCGCGGTTCGGACTGAGCATGTTCGCCTTGCTGACCAGTGCCAGTGCCTCGGCAAGACGGACGCCGGCGTCGGCGTACGTGTAGCCGACGTTGTTCAGGATCTCAGCGTCGTCGGGCGCCAGCTCGACGGCTCGATCCAGAAGGACCATGGCCTTGCGGCGCTCAAGCGGCTCTCTTCGCAGCATGAACAGGGACATCCCGCAGTACGTCAACAGCTCGGGATCGGGGGAGCCATCGGCGAGGACGGCGCGCATGAGCGCCAGTTGGCTGCTCTGCCCGCCCCGGGCACACGCCGTCGCCCGGGTGCGCAGATCAGGCGCCACGCTGCCGGCGAGACCCTCGTCAATGATCCGGGCCGCCTCCCGGGGGGCGCCTATGATGACGTAGCGGGTCACCAGGAGCCGGGCAA
>JASFTE010000184.1:0-8205 GCA_050114035.1 Armatimonadota bacterium
GCTACCGAGAAGCTGCCGTGAGGAGTCGTGGACACACCGTACTGAGTATCGGTCGAGCCAACTCCGCACAATCCGACACCCACATCTCCGACCACGACACAGCCGCGCGCAGCTTCCGCCCTCGACCCTCCTTGCCTCCGATCCTGCCCCATCCTGTCCATCCTGTTCCCCCTTCGCCCTTACTGACCACCGACCACTGACCACTGATCACTGACCACTGTTTTTCTTGTGACAAAACCCCTCTGAGTTGACCGGGCCGAAGTGCCCCGAATCGCCTCCGTTTACGGCGCAACCCCCGGCGAAGAATCCCCGCACAGCCCGCAGAAGCACGATTTTCGCCTTTTCTATGACACCCCCCCCCTTTAGTTGACCATATATAATGGAGGGGCACGCAAATCGGACCCCTCCCCCGGGGCCATATCTACGGCGCAAACGGCCTCGCCCCTCAGACAAGGGACATCTTTTTTTTTCCGAGCCCTGACACCACCAAAGTCATCACCGCGGCCGTCAATGGGGGAAAGCCTGAGATGATGGTGGCGACCACCACCGCCATCGCCACGCGCCTATCGGCCTTGTGGCCGCGGGAATCCAGGAGCGGCAGCGGGGACCGTGTCCCTCTGGGACGCCGGCACAATCTGCCGGCCCATGCAGGCCTACGGGGCCGAGGACCCTACACAACCTGCACAACCTGCACTCGCCAGATTGCCCGCACAGCCCCACAGAGCCCGATCGTGCAGCATGTGCAGCTTATGCACCCCTACAACATGCATAATGACAGCCCACCCACCCAGCAACCGGTAGCCGGTTGCCGGTCTGGGTTCCGTCTCGTGCGGATTGAGTCATCCGGCTACAGGTCCGCCAGCTCCACCGGCTCGCCGGTCTCCTGGGACTTGATGGCCGCCAGGCTGATGCCGAGGCTCCTCACGCCGTCGGAGTACGGCGACTCGATCTTCGAGCCATCGCCCGTCCGCACGGCCTCGATGAAGATCTCGCTCTGCTTGATCTTCGGGTTGGCCGCGTCCTCGACGTCCTCGGCCCCGTCCGGCGTGCGGATGGTGAGCTTGCCGGCGCGATGCTGGAGCACGAAGTCGCGGCAGACGACGTCGAGGCCCGTCAGGTATCCGCCGGGCGCCATGCAGCTATTGCTGATCGTGCCCACGGCGCCGCTCTCGAACTCCAGCGCCACGGTGCCCACGTCCGGGACGTCGAGGTTCTCCACATCCTGCAGCGACCGGAGCGCGAGCCTGGCGTACACGCGCTTCACGTCACCCGCATAGCAGCGCGCCAGGTCACAGATGTGCGTCGTCTGCTCCAGGATCTGGCCGCCCGACTCGGCGAGCACGCGCCACCAGGCCACTCCCGGCAGACCGCCCATCCACCAGCCGAGGACGATGCCGATGGTCTTGCCGTCGAGCTCCTGCCGCGCCCGCTCGGTCACGTCGTAGTACCGCCAGTGGTAGCCGACGGACGTGATGAGCCCGGCGCCTGCCACGGCCGCCTCGATCTCTCGGGCCTTCTCCCAGGTGCGGGCGATGGGCTTCTCGACCAGGAACGGGATCCCGCGCTCCACGGCCATCAGCTCCTGGTCGGTGTGCGCGTGGGGCGGGGTGCAGATGTACAGCGCGTCCATCTCCACCTCGTCCAGCATTGGCTTGTGGTCGGTGAACGCCTTGCCGCCATGCTCTTCCGCCGCGGCCTTGGCCTTCTCCTCGACGATGTCGCAGAAGGCGACCAGCTCTACGTCCGGTACTTCCGCCAGGCACTTCATGTGGGCGTTGGCGATTCCGCCCGTGCCGATGAAGCCGACTCTGGTGCTCATGTGGTGATTGCCTCCCTGGTAGCAGATGCGCCAGCGGGGAGGACCTTTCGCTGCTCGGACCGTTGCTCCTGCTCAGCTCGGTTCTGGGGTTCAGACGGCGAGGCCCCACCCGCCGTGGGCGCCGTGTGACGGGCGGGAGACGGCGAGGAAGTAGTTGCCTATGCTCTCGCCGGTGAGGACTCCCACGACGCGGTCCATGTAGACAACGGGCACCGCGCCGACCTGCCGCTCGACCATGATCTCGTGGGTCTTGAGCAGGCTGTCGTAGGGGCTGACGAGGGGATAGTCAGTGCGAAGCACGTCCGTGACCGGCGTCATGGGGCCGCGCTCCTGCAGAGCGTTGGCCAGAAGGTCGTGCGTGAGGATCCCCGCCAGGCGCCCCTCCTGGGTGGTGACGAGGAAGTCGCGCTGGTACGTCTGCGCCGCCCGGCCCAGCACGGCGCCCACCGTCTCCCAGGGCGTGGCCACGCCGAAGCTCTGGCTCATGGCGTAGCTCACGGGCACATCGCGCATCATGGCGCGTATGCGCACCGCCCGCTCCTCCTGGGTGGCGCCGACGTAGACGAAGAGCGCGATCAACAGCAGCAGCGGGTTGAACGGGAGACCGAGCAGCAATGGCAGTATGGCCAGCGCCCCGAACCCGAAGGCCGTGAGCCGGCCGATGGAGGCGGCAATGCCGGTGGCGCGGGCGTAATTGATGCGCGTCGCCAGCAGCGCCCGCAGGATGCGCCCGCCGTCCATGGGGAACGCCGGGACGAGGTTGAATACCGCGAGGGCCACGTTCAGGAGCACCATCTTGGGCAGGAAGGGCATGTGCGGTGAGAGGGTGAGCCGTTGACCCGGGGAGATGGCCTGCATGAGGATGTAAAGGACCGCGGCGATGCCCATGTTCACGAGCGGCCCGGCAATGGCGATGGTCAGCTCCTGGTCCGGGTCCTCCGGTATGCGATCCATCGCCGCCACGCCGCCGATGGGCAGCAGCGTGATGCTCGCCACCCGCACGCCGTACCGGCGGGCCACCAGGCTGTGGCCGAGCTCGTGCAGCACCACGCACCCGAAGAGCGCGAGTATCAGCAGCGCCCCCAGCACTCCGGCCCGCACGCCGCCGGTGCGGGCGTCCGAGAGCGCCACCAGCAGGGGCAGCGCAAAGAACAGGATGTGGATCCGGATGGGGATCCCGAAGAGCCTACCGACCTGAAGCGACCAGCGCATACCTCAATCTCCCTACCACCGCGGACACCCAGAGAAGCGGGGACCGGAGTCATCGTACCCCGGAGCGTCAGGATCCCCGTTATCCGCGTTACGGCGGCCGCGGGGACTGTACACTAACCGATACCTGCCGGCGGCGCAAGCCCCGGCGTGCACAAGCGCCACACCGCTCGGGGGCCAATGCAGAGCGGCGGGAGGCACGCCCGGGACGCGATTCCGTCACTGACCACAGGCGGGGGCAACGGTGACCGTGCCGCCGGTGTCTACGGCCTCGTCGATGGCCAGCAGCACCCGCGTCGCGGCGTAGCCGTCGTGCACCGAGGGGACCGGATCCGCGTCGCTCTCCAGGCAATCCACGAAGTAGCGCACGGACTCCTCCCACCACCCCTGGAGCCTGCCCAGGGGGCCGAGGACGCCGGCGGAGTAGTCGACCGCCCCGGATTGCTCGAGGCCGGAGCACTGGAGGTCATGGGGGAAGAGGTCGGCGTGGATGCACCCCTCG
Organism: Armatimonadota bacterium; assembly: GCA_050114035.1. GTDB lineage: Bacteria > Armatimonadota > Zipacnadia > JAUWAU01 > JAUWAU01 > JAUWAU01. Next base: position 3,531 of record JASFTE010000184.1, read on the forward strand.
GCGCCGAGCAGCTCGATCTGGAAGTCCACCGGGCTGAGATAGCTGTCGGGGAGGATCCAGGCGCTCTCCAGGGCCACAGTGGCGCCGCCGGAGAGCGCGGCCAGGGCGGACACGACATCCGGCGTGCGGGCGCCCAGCGCCTCCTGGACCGCGCCGTAGACGGCCCGCGCGGACAGCCCGGCGAACTCGGCCCCCGTGAGCCAGCGGACCGTGTCCACGCAGTGGGAGAGCAGGAACCAGGTGGGCGAGGTGCGCTCGAGCCACTCGATGGTGGCGGTCTTGGCGAGCTTCTCGTTCAGGCGGATGTAGACGTGCTTCAGCGGCCCGAGCTGCCCGGAGTCGAGTATCTGCTTGATGCGCTGGGCGTTCATGCGGTGGCGGTTGCCGTAGCTGACCATGAACTTGCGGCCGGCCCGCTCTACCGCGGCTGCGATGGCCTCGCAGTCCTCGAGCGTCGTGGCGAGGGGCTTCTCGCACAGCACGTGCGTTCCCGCCGCGAGGCACGCCTCGGCCGGGGCCCGGTGTGCGAAGTCGGGCGTGGCGACGACGACGGCATCCAGCTCCTCGGAGGCGAGCATGGTGTCGCAGTCGGCGTACGTGGCCGGCGCCCCGTGTTCGGCGGCGACGCGCGCTGCTTTGCCCTCGTCGAGGTCGCACACGGCACGAAGCTCCGCCGACTCGCAATCCGCGAGCACCGCAGCGTAGCGCGCGCCCATCACTCCGGCGCCGATGATCGCCATGCGCTGCAGGGCTGTTCACCTGCCTTGGCCGCACCACGCACGGGCGCCGCGTCGGCATGCACCCGTCGCTCGAGGGAGTGGCCGGAGATCGTACTGACCGGCAGAGAGCAATGCGCCGGGGAGTGCCGCCTGCCGTGGTCGTCCACTCCGGGCTCACCGGACCTTCGGATGGCCGACTCAGGACGTGTCGGGAGCACTGCCGGGGGATCTTCGCCTTCCCTGACCCGTGACCCTTCCCCCTGCCTCTACTTCGGCATCCTCACGGCCATGCATTGCTTGGAGGGAGCGGGCGCGCAGATGCTGATGATGCCGCCCTCCTGGAGGTCCAGCTTGCCGCCGAACGCCTCCGCGGTCCATCGGAGGGGCACCAGCGTCTTCGCCTCGAGGATCCGCGGCGGGACCGGGAGCTTCTTGTCTTTCCCGTTGAGCTTGGCTTTGTCGGAGCCGATGCGCATGTGGATCTTGATCTTCGATGTCGTGATGGCGATGGCTTTGGTGCGCTTGCTATACTTGATCTTCGCCCCAAAGAACTTGGCTATGGGCGCCAGCTCCACGAGCACGTGGCCCTTGGACTTGATGGTCTTGGCCTGGGCGAAACCGACCTGTGCCAGGCCCGATGTCGCGCCGGCCACCGTGGCCACCGCGACACAGAGCACTGCGCAACGGAATGCGGCCGCTCGCGGCCGTCCGGGTAGTGGTGACATGTGACCCATCCTCCTACACGCAACCAGCCTTCACCATGTTGATTTCCCGCCGTGGGCGCGCGTTGTGTTAGACACATAACATCCCCGGTCGGGCGGATTGGATATATTCCGGGCGTCAGTACCAAGTACAATGTGGCGAGGGTGGGGCCGTAACCCCCGCTATCGGCTCCGCTCTCGCCCGTCTTCTCCCCGGAAGCTGCATGGCACCGCCCAGTCGTGAAGCCGTATGCCCCTGAGCCGACGCGCCGGCGGCGAGCCACCCGTGCCACCAGACGGCTTCACTCGATCCCGAACGTCGGCTCCCCGGTCTCCCACTTCCCGCGCGTGAAGTCCGGGCACTCCACCGGCGCGCTGCCGCTCGCGATGGACTTCTCGGCCAGCCCCACGAGGGAGCTCATCATCACCGAGTCGTAGACGTCGATGGGCGTCTGGGTCTTCTCCCGCACGGCCTTCAGGAAGTGATGCAGCTCCAGGTAGTCCGTGCCGCCGTGTGTGGCCGCGGCCGCATCGCCCGCGAGCTCCTTCCACCACGCGTGCTCGAACTCGTCCTGGTACGGTGGGAACGGCTCCCACTCGTGGTACTTCGGGCTTCGCCCGTCCACGTACACGGCATCCCGCTGCTCGTTGTACAGGCCCAGCGTGCCCTGGATCAGCCACCGGTTATCGTAGGGCCTCGGGAGCTGCATGTCGTAGTTGACCACGATGGACTTGCCCTGCTTCGTCCTGATCACGGACGTGACGATGTCCCCCTGCGCGTACGTGCGGGTGGCGCTCGGGTGGTCCGCGCCGAACTTGCGGGCGAAGTAGGCATTGATGCCCCGGGAGTCCGTCGCCGTCGATGTCACATAGTCGAAGTAGTCCCCGCAGCCGATGTCCATCCAACTGATCACCGGCCCGAGCGAGTGCGTGGGGTACTGGTCGGTGTTGCGCTCCACGAGGTACTTCGCCGGCCAGCGATCGTTGCCGCTGCGGTCGAAGAACCAGTGGTCGATGCAGTCGTGCGAGTGGGCGCAGTGGCAGTGGGCGATGTCGCCCAGCAGCCCCGCGCGGATCATGTTCAGCACGGCGAGGTTGTCGCGGCGGAAGCTCCAGTTCTCCAGCATCATGCACGGCACGCCGGTCTCCTCGTGCGCATTGACCAGGTCCCAGCACTGCTCCAGCGTGATGGCTGCGGGCACCTCGACGCCGGCGTACTTCCCGGACTTCATGCAGTACACGGCCATGGGTGTGTGCGAGTCCCAGTAGGTCGCGATGATCACCGCGTCCAGATCGTCGCGATCCATGAGCCCCTTGTACGCCTCTTCGCCGTCCGAGTACCCCTCGGGCTTGTCCTGGCCGGCCTCCACGACAAGGCCCTGGGCGCGCTTGAGGCGCTTGACGTTGATGTCGCACAACGCCGGGACCTCCACGCCAGGCATGTCCAGCAACAGCCTCAGCAGGCCGGTGCCTCGCCCGCCGACTCCGACGACCCCGATCCGAACGGTCCCGTCACCATCGGGGGCGCCTTCGCCCATGGCAGCCGAGCTCACCGTGAGACCCGCCGTCGCCGCTGTGCTCATCTTGATGAACTCCCTTCGAGGGATTCTCTTGCTCATAGTGTGCGACTCCGCCGCGCGCCGCTACATCTCGATGCGGTAGATGCTCGCCCCGAGCGCGGGCAGCGCCACGTCGAGCGTCCCCTGGTTCGTGAGTGGAACGCGCTTGCCCTGCAGCTCGATGCGCCGAACGGGCCTCGGGAACTGCACGATCGCGCGCGCCGGCTCGTCGCCATCGTTCACCAGGAAGAGGTACGCCCTCCCCTCGTGGCTCCGCCCCGTCCAGTGCACGGCCTCCGGCGCCGTAACGCGCAGCTCGGGCGTGGGCTCGACGGAGAGCAGCACCGGGATCATCTCGGCGACCTCCGCCGCCACCCGCTTCACCTCCGGCCAGCGCTGCTCGAAGGGCTGCGACGTGTCCCGCCGCAGCTCGAACCACGAGTAGAGGATGATGCCGTCGGCGCCCTCACAGATGCACTGCCACGTCATGGAGCGCATCTCCTCGTACGTCGGCCCGCGCACCGCCTCCCGCTTCTCCGGGTCGGTGTAGTGCATCGCCTTGCTGAAGACCTGCGGCACCATCCAGATGGCGCGCGCGTCGTCAACGGCCTCCCGCGTCCGGCGCGCCCACTGGCCGGCCATCGCCGGCGGCCGCCCGGGGATGGGATACGGGTCGGTGCCGATGACGTCGAAGCTCTTGGTATACGCGGCCACGTCGCCCACCTGGTACAGCACCACCCACGTCGGGTGATTCGGGTCTTCCTCCTCGACCCAGCGCTGGTGCGCCTCGAGCCGGTCGATCATCGACAGCGGCCGTTCGTCGTTGATGTACCAGCCCAGCAGCGCCGGATGGTCGCGGAACGTCCGCACGTACTCCCGCACCTTGCCCTCCTCGTCCGCCTCGGACGTGATGAAGCCTGGGCACCAGCGGGTGCCGGCATAAAAGTCCTTGATGGAGTAGATGACCTTCAGCCCCATGCGATCGCACAGATCCATCGTCTCCTCGTCCGGCCTACCGTACGGCATCAGGCAGTTGAACGGCGCCTCCGTGAAGATCCGGAGCTGCTCCTCGTTCACGCTGGCCCAGTACATGCCGAGCGGGAAGAAGGGCTCGCCGTCCACCATGAGCCGGTTGTGCCCGTCCACGTAGCACTTCGGTATCGGTCCCGTGCGGCGCTCGAGGTGGTGGACGTCCTCGTAGATAGTCTGGCCGGTTGCTCTCCTCACGAGCGCAGCCTTGAGGTCGTACTTCCCAGGCTGTAGTTCGGGCAGCGGAACGCGCACGCGGAGGTCCGCGGCGGTGAGATCATCCACCGTCTGCCTGGCGAGCGTCTCGTCATCATCTGCACGGGTCAGCCGCACGACCAAGCGGACGGCGTCCGCGCCGCCCTCCACATCGTCCAGCACCGGGCTGATGCGCACCTCCGCGTGATCGGGCCCGTCGTCGAGTATCCACCCTCGATACGACGGCCGCACGAGCAGGCTGTAGATCGGCCTCTGCCGCACCCGCCGGACGGACACATCGTCCCACCAGGCCGTGCCGGTCATCCCCTTCCGCACGTAGCAGGTCACGGACGCACTCCCGGCCCCCTCCGGCACGCGCATGCTCGTGCCGCCCACCTCCGTCCACTCGGGCGTATCGCCCTTCCTGCCGGTGGGGTAGTAGCCGCCCAGGTATTTGCGCGCCGCATCCTGC
>JASFTE010000185.1:0-8157 GCA_050114035.1 Armatimonadota bacterium
GCCGATGAGGCGGGTTGCCACAGTGTGTCTCGGGGTGGCGGCACTGGGAGCCGTCTGCCCCGGCGCGGCGGAGCGCACGGCGGGAGGTCAGCGATGGCATGTCAGTACAACTGGTTCCATAGCCTGCCATGGGCCGACCTGTGGAGGCCTCCGCGCTAGCAATGGGGGTGCCAAGGAGCTATGAAACCAGTTGTAGTGAGCATGGAGTACGAACTGCCGACGCGGATCATCTTCGGAGTGGGGGAGATGGGGCGGCTCGGCGAGGTGGCGTCGGCGATGGGGCGACGGGCGCTCGTTGTCACCACGCCCGCGATGCCGCATGCCGACCGGGCGGCGGAACTGCTCAGGGAGGCCGGGTGCGAGGTCACCGGATGCTGTGAGGTTGAGCCGAATCCCCGCGCGCCGACGATAGATGCGGCGGCCGCAGAGGCGCAGCAGAAGGGCGTGCAGGTCGTCATCGGGATTGGCGGCGGGAGCGCCATTGATGGAGCAAAGGGCATCTCGCTGGCGGCAGTGAACGACGGGCCGGTGTGGGAGTACACGATCGAGTTTCGCGGCGAGATGCGGGAGGCGTGCGTGCAGCCGCTGCCGCTGGTGGCGATTCCGACAACGGCAGGGACGGGCACGGAGGTCAACCACATCGCCGTAATCAGCAACCCGGAGACGGACCAGAAGGGGCCGCTGCGGTGTCAGGAGATGGCGCCGGACGTGGCGATCATCGACCCGGAGCTGACGCTGTCGCTGCCCGAGGAGATCACGGCGGCGACGGGCTTCGATGCGTTTACCCACGCCTTCGAGCGGTTCTTCTCGCCGGAGCTGCACCCGTTCGTCCACACGCTTGCGGCCGACACGATGCAGACGGTGTATGGGTTCCTGGGCAGAGCGCTCGCGGAGCCGGAGGACATCGAAGCGCGGGGGCGGCTGTCGTGGGCGGCGACGGAAGGGGCGATGTGTGTGCTGGCGCCGCTGGGGGAGGCCGGGCTGCACATCTTCGGTCTGCCCATCTCGGCGCTGTTCGACACGGCGCACGGCGTGACGCTGGCCATCATGATCCCGGGCGTGCTGGGGCATCTGTGTGAGGCGTTCCCGGACCGATGCGCGGAGCTGGCGAAGATTCTCGGTGAGCCCGGGCTCGACGTCGCCCCGGAGGCGTGTCTGGGGGCGATGGAGCGGTGGCTGCGGGAGATCGGGATGGAGTACCGGCTCGGGGATGCGGGGGCAACAGAGGCAGATTGTGCCCGACTCGCCGCGGCGATCAACACGGATCGTCTGAACGACCGGTATCACAGGTCGATGACGGTCGAGGAGATCCAGGAGTTCTATCGGAGTCGGTTGTAGCGCCGTGCGGGCCGGAGGTGCGCTTCCGCCGGGCAGGCTACTCGGACCTCGACACCTCGACGCGGTCGATGAACAGGTTGCGGTCCTCGGGCGGGGCGTGTTTGTCGTTGGTGAAGACGAGACGTAGCTGATGCTCTCCCTCGGTGAGCCCCACTTCCAGCGGGTAGCTGCTCATGGCCTCGCTCTCCAGCGTGACGGCGCCGACGGATGCGCCGTCTATGTGGACTTCCACGATGGGGTACTCGCCCTCGGCGCGCGTTCCGCCAGCCACGAGGGTAAAGACGCAGCGGCCGGGGGCGGCGCACCGGAAGGAGGTCTCGATGTAGCCGTTGGTGCCGAGCCGGGCCGATGAGGCCGTGCGGCGGAAGTGCGGCATGTCGGGCTTCGGGGCCATTGCTTCGGCCTCGAGGTAGACCGCCGCGGCGGTGCGGAAGCGCGCGCCCAGCTCCGTGAGGAGGCCGCAGATGTACCTGGCGGCCCTGGTTCCGTTGCGGCGCTCGGTGTCCCATTTGATCTGATCAATGATGATGGCGCCCTTGCCGCGGGGGATCCTGGCGAGCGCGGGCGGCGTCGTGAGCAAGACGGGGCCATCGCGTGCGGGCTCGTCCTTGACGATGAGGAGCTTGTCGAAGTAGAGGTTGCGGTCCTCATCGGGCCCGCCGCCGTCGTTGGGGAAGCTGATGGAGACGATATGCTCCCCTGAGGGGACCTCGCCGAACAGTGTGATCACGCTGTAGTCAGCCTGTGCCGCCGCGACTCGGCCGATGAGGCGCCCGCCGATGCGGAGCTCCGCGTCGGGCCACACGCCGAGCGCCGAAGTGCCGCCGATGCTCAGGCCGAAGATGTATGCCCCGCCGGGGCCGAAGTCCACCTCGGTAGAGGCGGAGCCGACGGTGAACATGCCGATTCCGCCGTCCACGGGGTGCACGATCTTGCCCTGGGCGCGCATGTCCTCGGCCTCGTATGTGGTCGGCTGCTTGCCCTCGATGCTCTTCCCGAACATGAAGTCAATCATCTCGGCCGAGCGCGGGGTGGTGCGGTGCCCGACGCCGACGTGCTGGCCGAGCCAGTACAGGTCCTCCTTGGTGACGCTCGCCGTCATGGGGTCGCGCGCTCCGAGGGAGAGCGGGGCGGTGGTGCGCTGGAGGGATAGCTCTGTGCCGATGAGGCCCCGAAGTGCGGTCAGTTGGCCGGGTGTCAGGCGGTGCAGCAGCAGGTAGCCGCCGCGGTCGACGAACTCGCCTACCTGGGTCGCGGCCTGGGCCACCTCGTCGGCGCCGCTGCCGCTTGCCACCAGGACGCGGTACGCGGTCAATGGTGTCGCTGGGAGATTGCCCGTGACGTCGTCCGAGAGGAGTCCGATGGTGCTCAGGCGACGGTGGAGGGCCTGGCTGTCTGAGGCGACGGCGACGGGGCCGCTGCTGGGCTCGCACGTGGCCAGGTAGTTGAGGACATTCCGAAGAACGTGCGCGGCGGCCGGTTCGTCGGACAGCTTGTCGATGAGCTTCAGTTGGCACAAGACGGCTGTGCCTTCGCCGCGAGGGAGCTCGAGGAGGGGACAGAAGTTGAGGCCGGAGGCGCTGCCCGAGACGACAATGGGGCGGCAGGCGCCGCGGACGGGACGCACGACCTCGCGCTCGGATACCATGTGGTCGCCGCGCCACCACTTGAGGTCGTCGGGCTGGAGGCCCGCGAGGACGGGATGGCTGGGGATCTGAGGGAAGGTCATGGTGGATGAGTACGGGCTGAGGACCGCGCCGAGGAGCGGGGCGGGGTACTCCTCTTGCCGAAGCACGAGGAGTCGCCCGCCGCGCTCGACGAAGGCCGCCAGCGCCGCCGCGCCCACGTCATCTCCTCCGACGACAGGGAGCCCGGCCTCGCGCTGCGCCTGCAGCGTGCCGGCGCCGATGATGAGCACATCAAGATCGGCGGGCAGACGGTCGAGGGCGTCAATCCTCCGCATCCGGGCGAGGCCGAGGGCCGCGAGCTGCCGTCGCGTGCGCCCGGGCGGGTCGTAGATGCCGACGGACGCTCCTGCCGGCACGGTCAGTGTGGGCCGCGGGAAGACGCTGTAGTGGTGCCGGGCCTGGAAGACGCTCCTTCCCCGTCGTCGCACGGATATGCTGAGGACGCACGGCGTGCGCTTCGGCGCCGCCGGGGCGCGGAAGAGGAATGTGTGGGCGACGCGCTCGCCGGGGCCGAGCCTGAAGCGCGCCTCTCCCCGGTCGGCGACCTCGTCGCCGCGCTGGAGCGTCCATCGCAGCTGCAGGTCGGACGGTTTGAGGATGTCGTTGTATATGTGGAGCGTGCGCTCGACGGTGCTGCCGCCGTAGAAGCGTGTATCGTGCTCGGTGACGTACGCGGCGATGGGCTCGAAGGCCTCGCGTTGCGCGACGTAGAGGTGGTTGGTGTCGTCGAGAGGGCCGCCCTCGCCCTCCGTCCACGGGGATATGCCGCCGACGCCCTGCCAGCGATAGGCCTCGATCTGCATGCGCCAGGACATGGCCTTGCCGCGATTGCGGTAGTCGCGGTAGTCGTTGTAGGCGTCCTCGCCGAAGAAGACGGTGTGCCATGACGGGTCGCTGGAGGGCAGCCAGAGGAACTCGCCGATGTAGAGCGGCTTGTCGCGCCGCCACTTCCACCGGCGGGCCCCGCCGGTGAAGCCATGGGTCATGGGGATCTCTTCGTCGAGCCAGTAGCAGGTGTCAGGGTAGCGGTTGAACCGCGGGTACTCGTGTGGGTAGTGGAGGCCAATGACGTCGGCGATGCCACCGGGGTCGAGGTCGGACTCGTAGGTGATCAGCCGGGTCGGATCGTACTGCTTCGTGAGGCGACCGAGGTTGACGAGCTGGGCTTTGGCGGGCGAGGCGTCGTTCAGCCGACTGCCGTACATCTCGTTCTCGAGGCTCCACATGATGATGGAGGGGTGGTTCTTGAGTTGGCCCACCATGGTGCGCAGGTGCGTGGCGTAGTTGTCCCAGAAGGCCTGGTCGTCGATGCGGTAGGCGTTGTCGTCGTTCCAGACGGCGCCCTCCGGGATCATCATGAGGCCGAGCTCGTCGGCCACCTCGTACCAGATGCGGCGCCAGGGCTGCGTGTGCGTGCGGAAGCAGATGCTGTTGCCGGCTTTGATGGCGCGGATGGTCGCCTCGATTTGCTCGCGCGTTTGCGGCGCAGGCGGCCACCATGAGGTAGCGCGGAGGACCACCTTGACGCCATTGAGGTAGAAGTCAGGGCCTTCGGCCCGCAGCTCGCGAAAGCCGAAACGAGTCTCTGTCGAGTCGATGGGGCGGCCATTCTGGGTAAGGCGTGTCCGCAGCGCGTACAGGTGAGGCGTGTCCGGCGTCCAGAGCTTCGGGTTGCGCCACGTCTCGGAGGAAGTGATGGTCTTCGTCGCGCCGGCCGGGAGGGCGAGGCTCTCGGAGGGGAGCGTCAAGACGCGCCGGTGGCCATCGAGCACCTCCGCTTCGACCCCGAGGATCTGGGCCCGGTCGCCGTCGTTGGTCACGGCTATCCGCGCGGCAAGGCGGGCTTCGCGCACCGACGGCTGCACGAAGACGTCGCTCACGTGGAGAGGGGGCGCCGAGTAGAGGTGCACGTCGTCCCAGATGCCGTACAGCTCGTGTCGGCCGCCGATGGGTGCGAGGATGACGTCTTTGGGGATGGAGCGCAGGCGGCCGCCCGGGCGGCGCTGGCCCTCCAGGTCCACGTGGTCGCTGAAGATCCCGGTCCAGTCGTGGACGGCGACGAGGATCTGGTTCTCCGCGCCGGGCCGGATATGTTCAGTGGCGTCCACGTCGAAGGGATCGTAGCCGCCGAAGTGGCCGCCGGCCCGGTGGCCATTCACGTACACGGTGCTGTTGTACTTGACTCCGCCGAAGTGGAGCTTGACACGCTGGCCGCGGATGCTCTCGGGCAGCTCGACGGTGCGGCGGAACCAGGCGCGCTCGTAGTTCCAGCCGTTGAGGGTGCCGGGGATGGTGATGGACTGCCAGCCGTCCGCCGGGGGCGGGAACGCGAGCACGGGGACCTTCTGGTACTGCCACTCGCCGCTCAGGTCGATGCGGAGGCGCTCCTGGGCGGACGCGGTACCCGAAGCCGCGGCAACGCTCAGCGCCAGCAGGACGGCTCTGCCTGCGCGCACGTCGGGACCCTCCTCTGGCGACGGACGTCACGAGCGCGCACTCCGGGCGCCTCACAGCCGGGCCCGGCTCAGGCGCAGCTCGTGCGATCCGTCCGGTCGAGCGTACTCGTAGTAGTAGCAGACTCTGTCAGAGAACTGCACGACGTCCACATAGCGGAGAGAGCTCGAGGCGTGAGGCGATGTGAGCATGGGTGCCGTGGCACTGAGGCGCTCGAAGTGTCGGAGATCGGGGCTCATCGCGAGGCCGGTCTTCTCCTCGTAGTTCTCGTCCACGCTCGCGCTGCCATCGTAGAAGACGGTGAACACGGGTGGTATGTAAACGACGCCGCCCAGCCGTCCGCAGTAGGCGTCCCACGATTCGCCGGGGCCGAACACCTCGCCGCGCCACTGGAACTGCAGGCCGTCGGTGCTGGTGGCGAGGGCGGTGCAGGACCTGGTGATGCCGGTATTGTACACGTCCGCGGTCGCGTGCATGCGGGCGCTCTGCTCGGCCGATGCGGCCTCGGGGCTCGGCGCGTAGCTGAGCAGCATGTGGTACATGTGGCCGATGAGGAGCACAACGGGATCCTTGACGCCTTCGACGCCGACGTCAGCGGCCGTGAACACCTTCTGGCGGGCCGAGGGATCGAAGGCGTCGGGCGCGGGGGCCTCCATCACGTCCACCCGCCATCTGCCGTCGGCGCCATCGACGAAGCTCAAGTACAGACGCCACGTGCCCTCCGGCGTCTTGAGAAGACAGGCCTTCTCGACGCTGGGCGAGTCGAAGGCGTCCTTCTCGGCCTGCCACACGTCGGTGAAGCTCACGCCGTCGCGGCTGCGCGCCACGCGGCACTCCACTCCGCGGCCCTCCGCGAACGGGACCCGAATGCGGTAGTAGAGGTAGAAGCTCTCGCTCTCGTCATCGTACAGCGCGCTGGGAGCTCCCACCCAGTGGCCGGCGCCATCCCCGTGAGGCTCGAGGACCGTCGTGCCGGCCTGAGGGTCGAAGAGAGGCGCGTGACCGTACCATCGTTTGTGTGCGGCGGCAGTTGGGGCTGGTGCGGACATGTGTGGCAACGCTCCCGATGACGCGGACTCAAGGGCCTCCTCGTGCCGTCTAGCGCAGAGCCTGGATCGCCTGCTCGATCTCGTCAATCTCGGCGGTCGAGCTGAGCACGCCGATCTCGAGGTTGTACTCCTGCTGCTCGCCCGGCTCGAGGACACGCAGACGCCCGGCTTCGCGCTCGGTGGGGCGACCGTCCACCCGACAGTTGGACGGTTCGAGCCCGGTTACGTACGTGCCCTGGGCAGGCATCTTCCATTGGGCGAACTGGGTGAACTCGTGCTTCGAGAACTTCAGGGAGAGGCCCAGCGCATGTCCCCCGCCGAAGTCGCGGTTGACCAACGCCACGCACGTCATCCCGTGGGCATCTGTGGCGAAGTCGTGGTAGTAGACACGCTCTTCCATGTCGGCAGTCGGGGGCGCGAACTTCGCATGGTCGGCGAGCGTTTCGCCGGAGAACTCCGTGCGCGGCGTCACGTCCCTGGACGGGGCCAGCAGCTCGGCACCCGCGTCCAGCAGCGGGAAGCCGAGATTGCAGTGGTACAGGAACATGTGTTCCTGGGGCTCGTGCCCCTCGTTGGCAACGACGTCCTGGATCCGGATCGTGCTTTCGCCGAGCCTGGCGCGGATCTTCCGGGTCAGGAGCATGTTCGGGCCGAAGACACTGGCTTCGCGCATCTTCCCCTGAGCCCACATCCAGTACTCGTCACCGTCCCATGCGCCGTCGGCGTGGACGCCGCGCGCCGGGATGTGGGAGACACGGCCGTGGAGTCCCAGCTCGTCCTCGCCGTCTGTGCAGGGCGCCCCGCAGTACGTCAGGCCGCAGGTCACCACGAGCCCGCCATAGAATGTGCGGAGCCACCCGAGCGCCTCGGGCTCGAAGAAGGCAGAGCAGGCGTCGCCGGTGGCCGAGCGCCAGCAGAGCGACATGCCGCAGAAGTCGGCGCCGGAGATGTCCATGCCACGACCGGGAAGCACCGTGAAGCTCAGGCCCGTGCCCGTGCGGAACTCGATAGCGTCAACGCCGTCTTCCGTGCCCTCCTGGAGACGCATGCGGCGGACGCCGCCGACCTGGCTGACGTCGCCCACTCGCTGGAGCAGCTCCGCTCTGGTGTACGATCGTCCGAACAGATTCGGCATGAGAGACCCTCCCGTCTTGTCCTGTGGCCCGGTTTGCTGTTGCCTGCGCTATCCGTCGAGCATGGGGAACTTGTAGGCGGTGCCGGCCTGGATCCGCTCCGCATGCCTCTCGAGGGCGCGTGCGACCAGGGCCTCGGGGTCGGCATCGTAGATCAGCTCCGCGCCCGTCTTCTTGTTGATCATACCCACGATTGTCTCGATGTGCTCGGCAATGCCGTCGGTGTCGAGCAGCACGGCGATGAGCTTCCCCTCATCGTAGGCGATGGCGAACTCGCCGAGGGTCCCCGAGCGCCCGCCGACGATCGCCACGATGTCGCAGCTCCGGATTGACTCCACCTCGCGACCCATCAGACCGTCGCCCGTGAATATGAGCACATCGTACTCCTCGTGGGGGGAGGTGTAGCGCGTGATGTGCTCGTCCAGGGACAGAGCCGGCGAGATCCCCACGACCAGGCCGCCGTTGCTCCTGGCTCCCTTGACGGCTTCGTGCGGC
>JASFTE010000186.1:0-8153 GCA_050114035.1 Armatimonadota bacterium
ACATGTGCGGCGTCGAGCTGCTGACCAAGGACGGCGTCGTGCAGAAGATCCGGAAAGTGGACCCGGATCTGGCCGACACGAGGGCGACGGAATTCGAGGGCCGAATGGCGGCCCTTGCCGCGGGCGAGTCGGCGGACGAGGACGAGACGGGCCCGGAGCGTGCCTCAGGCTCTCGGATTATCACCCCGGGCGGCGTGCAGCCCACGCAGGACTCGCCCCTGCGCCTGGCCTCCGAGGGCGAGGGGCCCGCACGGGGCAAGTGAGTCGGACGACCGGCGGACGCCGCGCCCGGTCGAGTCGCGGCGGGGTGCAGCCCATGGGCGACACCGAAGAGGAGCCGTGGGACCTGACCGTGGGGAAAGTGGTGGGGGCGCACGGCGTTGGCGGCGAGCTCAAGGTCCTGCCGCTTACTGACTTCCCGGAGCACATCTACGAGCTTGAGCGCGTGCTGCTGGCTGCGCCCGACGGACCCGGCACGGTCACCGAGATCGACGCGATTCGGGCGCACAAGAACGTGCTGCTGGTCAAGCTGGCGTGTGTGCCCGATCGGACGACCGCCGAGGCCCTGCGCGGGGCCACGCTCGCCATCAAGCGCAGCATGGGCGCGCCGCTGCCCGAGGGGCATTACTACATAGATGACATCATCGGTCTCCGCGTGGTCACCACGGACGGCGAGGTCGTGGGGGACATCACGGACGTCCTGCGCACCGGGGCCAACGACGTGTACGTCACGGAGCGGGTGCTGATACCGGCGATACCCGATGTCGTCAAGTCCGTGGATCTGGAGGCCGGACAGCTCACCATTGAGCCCATGGAGGGCCTCCTGTAGCGGCGGGCGCCCGCGGTGGGGGCAGGGGCGGCATGCGTGTACACGTTGTGACGATCTTCGCGGAGATGTTCGCCGGCCCGCTGGAGTGCAGCATCATCAAGCGGGTGCGCGATAGCGGGCTGCTGGACGTCCAGGTGCACAACCTGCGGGATTTCACCACGGACAAGCACCACGTGGTGGACGACTCTCCCTTCGGCGGCGGGGCCGGGATGCTGATGAAGCCCGAGCCCTGGTTCGCCGCCGTGGAGAGCATTCGGAAGCAGGCACAGGAGCCGCCGCACGCCATCTTCCTGACGCCGCAGGGCACGGTGCTGACGCAGGCGAGGGCGCGCGAGCTGACGCAGGAGAAGGCCCTGCTGCTCATGTGCGGCCGGTACGAGGGTGTGGACGAGCGCGTGCGCGAGGCGCTCGTTGACGAAGAGATATCCATCGGCGACTACGTCCTGACGGGCGGGGAGCTGCCGGCGCTCGTGCTCATCGATGCCGTGGCCCGTCTGCTGCCGGGCGCCGTCGGGAACGAGCATTCGGTCGCCGAGGAGTCGTTCTGCGACGGGCTGCTGGAGTATCCGCAGTACACGCGGCCGCGGAGCTTCCGCGGCCGCCAGGCGCCCGAGGTGCTGCTCTCGGGGCACCACGAGGAGATCAGGAAGTGGCAGCGCCGGCAGGCGCTGCTGCGCACGCGGGCGCGACGACCGGACCTGTTCGACCAGCTCACGCTCACCGCGGAGGACGCCGAGCTGCTCGAGGACGACTGACGACAGACGTCATCCGGAGGTAGGACTCATGGATCCGATAAGCCAACTCGAGGCCGAAGCGATTCGGGAGGACATGCCCGAGTTCAAGGCGGGCGACACGGTGCGCGTGCACATTCAGATTAGAGAGGGCGGCCGCAAGCGGACGCAGAGCTTCGAGGGCACCGTGCTGCGGCGGGCCAAGGCCGGGCTGCGCGAGAACTTCACCGTGCGGCGCATCTCGCAGAACGTCGGCGTGGAGCGCACGTTCATGCTCAACTCGCCGCTCATCGACCGGCTCGAAGTGCTGCGTCGGGGCCGGACCCGCCGCGCCAGGCTCTACTACGTGCGCAAGCGCATTGGGAAGAGCGCTCGGGTGCGCGAGGCAGACGGCTAGCGGCCCCGGCATCTCCGTCCGGAGGGGAACATGGGAGACGATCAGTCCATCGCCTTCGCGCTTGACAACCCGTGGGAGGTGGTCGGGCTCATTGCGCTCGGGGTGATGCTGCGGCTCATCGTGCCGCGCATCCGCCTGATGAGCACCACGGCCCGAGGCACCATCGTCGAGTTCGTGGACTCGGGGCTCATCGCGCTGCTGCTCGTGTTCTGCATCGTGCGCCCCTTCATCATCCAGGCGTTCTTCATCCCCTCGACCTCCATGCTGCCCACGCTCAAGATCCACGACCGCATCCTGGTGAACAAGTTCATCTATCGCTTCCGGGACCCGCGGCCGGGCGAGATTATCGTGTTCAAGGCGCCGCGCTGGGCCGATTCGTCGGCGCGGGACTTCATCAAGCGCTGCATCGCCGGGCCGGGCGATACCATCGAGGTGCGCGGCGGCGTGGTGTACCTGAACAACAAGCCGCTCGAGGAGCCCTACAAGCTCCAGGCCTCCTACAGCGACTGGGGCCCGCGCATCGTCCCGCCAGACCACTACGTCGTCTTCGGCGACAATCGCAACAACAGCAACGACAGCCGCAAGTGGGAAGATCGGGGGGCGGACGGCAACGGCTACCCGCGCCCGTTCCTGCCCCGCGAGCGCATTCTGGGCAAAGCCATGGTCGTTTTCTTCGCCCGGGGCGCGCCGTGGTCCAAGGACGACCCCTGGCCCCGCCTGCTGCGCGCGAACCTGCAGCACGCCGACGGCACGCCAGTGACCCGCGAGGACAAGGACGAGGGCCCGACGTTGACGCTTGGGGAGCAGGCCAGGGCCGCACCGTAGCGGTCCTACAACATCGTGCCAACACCCGATGCCCATCTGCCGGCCGTTGATCCGTACGAACGCGCCGCCCGACGGGAGGGCCGCCGCCTCATCGCCGGGGTGGACGAGGCGGGCCGCGGCGCGCTCGCCGGACCCGTTGCCTCCGCCGCCGTCATCCTCCCCCAGCCCTGCCCCATCGACGGCATCCGCGACTCCAAGCGCCTCAGTGCTGAACGCCGCGAGGAGCTGTACGAGCAGCTCATCGAGGGGGCCATCGCCCACGCCGTCGCCCTCGCGTCTACCCAGGAGATCGACCGGCTCAACATCCGCCGCGCCACGCACGAGGCCATGCGCCGGGCCATCGCCGCGCTCCCGAAATGGCCGGAGTACGTCCTCATCGACGGCCGCCCCATCGACTGCCTCTGCCTGCCGCACGAGTGCATCGTGAACGGCGACGACCGCTGCCGGTGCATCGCGGCGGCCTCCATCATCGCCAAGGTCGAGCGGGACCGCATGATGCGCGAGCTGCACGAGCAGTACCCGGCGTACGGCTTCGCCCAGAACAAGGGCTACGGCACCGCCGAGCACCTCGCCGCCCTCGACCGCCACGGCCCCACCCCCATCCACCGCCGGAGCTTCGAGCCGGTGCGGCAGTTGCGGTTGGGGCTTGAGTAAGCGGGCGGGCCAGTCAGATGGCCGGGTGCGTCCAGCGGTGCCCGGGAGGGCGGCGTCAACCGTCAGGAGAAGAAGATGCCAATTCTCTGAGGGTTGGGGCCGGTTGCGCCGCTGCGGGGGCCCCGGCGAGGGTGTCCAGTCTTCGTCCCCTTCCATGATACTGGGGTCAAGGCAAGCTAGCTATGTCAACGAAAGTGCGGAAATCGCACTTGTACGGGCTGTGCGGGGGTTTCTTCTGGAGCGCCCGCCGGTAAATGGACGGCGGAGTGGGTGCTCTGGCCCGGTCAATTCAGAGAGGTATTGTCAACGTTTCTTTCGGGAGGCGACGGCGAAACGGCAAGGGAGGATGCGGGAGCGCGGCCAGCAGGGAACAGGCATTGTGTCCCCGGTCTCCCGCCTCGAAGTAGGCCATCATAGTGAGGATGGTGCGCTCGGGCAGCTCCGAGTACTCCCACCGTAGGGCCGCGTGGGAACGGCAATCGGCCGTGCGGATCGCTTCCATCTCTTGCAGCAAGCGTTGCGTGTTCGTGAGCATTGGTCGGCGCCGTTGCTCAATCGGCGCCGAAGCTGGCAGTGCGCAGAGCGTCTTCCAGGTCGACGTAGTCCATTTCAGCCAATGCCCAGAAGTCGCGCGCCAGGCCCCATTCCACGTACTCGTAAGGCAGCCAGCCATAGCCCTCAACGCCCCAACCGGTGCCCCAGCTGTTGCGTATCAGCAGCGCGCCCTGGCTGTCATCATACCCCACCGCTACCACGGCGTGGCCTCCAATCTGGCGGTCCGTGGGACCAGGCAGGGGTATTTCGCCGGTCTCTTCGACCTCGGGCCTCCATATTGACTCGTAGACGGAGAAGCCGAAGGCAAAGGGCTGGCTCTGCGCCAGTGATGCCTTGAGGTCCTCGAGCCCGTCCATCCGATAGTACGTGAGTGCTCGGTAGCTCAAGGCAAAGGCGTAGCAGAAGGGTGACGGCTCATCGTCGAACCTCCCTACGTCGTACAGCCAGTAGTCCTCGGGGCACGTCCCAAAGATCCGCATCGCTTTGATCGTGCTGCGTACAAAGGCGCCCGTGTCGCCGGTCCATCCCAGAAGCGACCGAGTGACCTTGTACAGAAACAGCCTCGAAGCATCCGTGTAGCGGCCGTATAGGGCTTTCTGCAGATGCTCCGCCAGCCCCACCACTGCCTGCGCCGTGCAGGAGCCAAGAGTCTCCTGATCCTCGATCCTGGGATCATTTCCCCGCAGATCCACTGCGGCGGGCAGGGACGACGGCGGCTCGGCACTGATGGTTTCTGCCTTCGCTGCCATTTGAGCGACAGCACGGACGACCACCTTCGCGTCGGCACGGTAGTCGCGGTGGTCAGGTGGATCAGGCAACCAGCCAAATCTGGCAATCTGGTATGGCATTCGCGGCACACCTCCTCAGGCATGTGTGTGAGACTCGTTGCGCGTTCGCGGGGCGCGGCACGCTGCTGCGCCTCCGGAAGCGGCGCTTCGACCTGCAGACCTGGCGGCGAGTACGATGGGCAGGGCCGCGGGGTCACTGCCTCAGCAAGTCCAGCTCCTTTTCGGCCTCCTCCACATCCTTCGCCCAAATGAACAGGCGGTTCTCAGGCAGGACTTTCAGATAGTGTTCAGGCTCATAGAGCTTTCTGTTGGTCATATCCGCACACCAACGCGACAGGTACGAGCTCTTGCTGCGGCCCCGGGCCATCTTCATGCACATGCGAAACTCATACCCGAGAATCACTTTGGGGTCGGCCCAGCAGCCGCGCTTCTCCTTGCGTGCCAGCTCTCCGGCCTTGCGCAGCAACTCCAGATCCTTCTTGCGAGGCAGTGACGGGTAGATGACGAAGGGCACCGCCCAGCCCGCCTCGACCATCATCAGGTTGAAGGTCTTACGCTTCGACAGCGGCAGCGTCTCCCGCTCCTTCTTCGTGAGATGCTTCGTCATATACACGAGCAGTCTGCCGTATTGGTCGAAGCGTTCGCCGGAGGTCAGAAGGAACAGCCTGCGGGCGGGCCGATTGGACGGATGCAGCTCGCGCTCGAGCATCGCGGCGAAGTGGTCAGCGGCCCATAGGCCCGACTCATACTGGCGAGTGCCAGCCTTGTCCTTCAGCCGCCGCGCCAGGTCCTTGCGCAGCCTCGCAGGGAGGGCGGCAAACTGGGGCCCTTTGAGCTTCTTTGCCAGTTGCGCGAGTTGGCCATCGTACTTGTAGGGCTTGCCGGGATAGTGGACTTCCGGTGCGTCAATGGACAGCATCCGAATAGGGGCCTCGACATAGGGCGTGTCTCCGTCCGTTATGCGTTCGTGCCTGTACGTGCCCAGCGGATCCGTCTTTGGCGTCCAGTCGATGCTAACTGGCATAGGCATCTCCCTCCCTGCCTTCTCCCGGCCTTCGGAAGGCGCCGGGAACAGAAGCGCTTTGGCGCTACCATCCTCTGGCCTGCAGAGCCCTCTCAGGGCGCGCGCCCGAGGTACTCGCTTCGCAACTCAGAGGCCTTCTGCATGCGATCGTCCTGGATCTGGTCCCAACGAACTGCCTTCTTTGTGGCAACGTCAGCCGTGTCTGGTCGTATTGGGTACAGCCGTCCCACATCAATGGCACTGGTGACGATGCTCGAGTTGACGAGGATTATGCTCTCATGGTGTCGCCGTGCAGCGGAACGGGGGCAGCGGAACATCTCGCCGATGTATGGGATGCGCCCCAGGATGGGGAACACGAAGTCAGGCCGGGGGTGGCTGCTCTGGACTGAGAAGGTCGAGATGGGGAAGATGTCCAGAGCCGTCACGCGCGTGTGCACTTGCTTGCCGCTGTCGCCGATCTGGTGCTGCGCGATCCGACTCACGGGCTCCGTCTGGGCCCCGCCGCCCTGCACGGTGGGCGCCTCGGTGCCAACCACCACCTCCATGACGAGCTCTGCGGAGTCCGCGTTGGAGCTGACGTAGGGAGTGAACTCCAGCGTTATCCCAGCCTTCAGCTCCGCCCACGCCTGCTGCTGTTCGCCCATGGCCAAGAGAAGGCTGCCCCCCTTCATCGCCGCTGCTCCCTCGGGAGTGGCGCCCGCCGCCGCAGTCGCGAGGCCGAAGTATGACCCATATGCCTTCTCAAGCTGCTCTGCTCGGGTCAAGGTCTCGGGCGTGATGCTCGGCGGCGGCGTGACGTCGAAGTAGCTCACGGCCTGGCCCGACACATAGGCGGGCACGCCGTTGAGGCAGGTGATGCTCGTCTTGCCCACCAGCGATATGCCGCCTTTTGCGGCCTTGGGAGCCAGGTCGCGGATGTCGTGTAGCAGCGGGTCAACGTATAGGGCCTGTATGTCCTGATGCAGAGCCTGCGTCATGGCGCTCAGCATCCCGTCCAGCACGTCGGCTGTCCAGTGCAGACCGTATGGCGAGAAGTCGTGGGGGGACACTATGAGGTTGTAATACTC
Source organism: Armatimonadota bacterium (assembly GCA_050114035.1). Lineage (GTDB taxonomy): Bacteria > Armatimonadota > Zipacnadia > JAUWAU01 > JAUWAU01 > JAUWAU01. Next base: position 6,871 of record JASFTE010000186.1, read on the forward strand.
CAATCCGAACTCCAAGATAGCCAAGCGTGCCTCATCCACGAACCGCGGCCGTGTCGAGCCAGGAACCGTCCACTGTCCGCCACTGAACTCGGCACCGAGGGCGGTTAGCAGAGCTGCGAAGCGCGCCTCTTCCTCCTTCCCGTCCTTCAGCCACGTGCACTGCTCGCCCGTGAAGTCCTGCAGTGTCTTTCCCAGTGCCTGAACTGCCGCTGTCGGGTCCCGGGCGGCCACGAGACGGAGGAAGACGTCGACCATCGTCAATGGCCGACCCGTGTCAAACACCGTCTTGTAGGCTAATTCCTTGTCGTCAGTTAGCGCGTGCCTGAAGTCAGGGTCCAATTTCACTTCCTCCGCCGCGAATAGGCGCAGCTCGTTAAGGGCCTCCTGGATCGCATGCCGTCGCGCGCTGACAAGCGATCGGATGTCCTGAGCCGTTTGGGCCACGGCATTGGCCTGCTCGCCACTTATCTGGATCCCCCACAGATCGAGGCGTACCTGCGGCTCAGGGATGTCGATCTGAGCGATCAATCGGCGGACCTTTCGATTCGTGTCGTAGTCGGGTGCGTAGACGATTAACCGATCCTCGCCAAGCGCCGACACGATGACGTCGTCATGGATCTTCAGGTCGGTCAGGATCTTCGCTATCTTTGTGGCCTCACGCACATGTCGGACGCGGACCACCTCAATGTACGGCTCCGGCCAGGCTGGAGCCTGTGAAAGCACTGAGACGAGAGTCAGGCTGCTGACGACGACGAGGACATGACTAGAAATGGCCCTACTTGCTCGCCCAAGATCCGCCGACCTACCCATAGTTGCTCCCTCCCTACGGCGGCAATATCGCACTGCGCCCTGACAATGGCACGTCGCGTCCGCCACGAGAGCGTCGTGGCTCGCACAGGCATACCTTCCTTCGGTCCGGGATCATCCGTATCAGCGCGGGCATTTCTGTCCCTGGCTGTTGTGACGCGCGACGCTCCTTGGGGGGGCAGTGTCTTTGATGGCTGATCGGTGCCCCTGGGCCGGCGGTCCCCACCCCAAGCAGGCGGGCGGGCTGGATACTGCGCCTCTGGCGCATCTATATCCTCTACGTAGTATTGTTAGTTTTTGCTAACATTTGCGACTGCGTGCGGGATCTCGATGTTGTCGAGGCGGTAGCCGCGGCCGCGCACTGTGGCTACGAGAGTGTGTCCGAAGGTCTGTTTACAGGCGAGGCGGAGGCCGTGGACGAGGACGCGGAGGGCAGAGAAGGGTCGGGCGGGGACGTAGCCGCGGACGTTTGCCCA
>JASFTE010000187.1:0-8148 GCA_050114035.1 Armatimonadota bacterium
GCACAAGATCACGTTCTGAGGGGGCAGTATGGCATCGCGCGCACAGCCGAATCGGGGACGGCAGGCGGGGAAGCTGGCCAGGAGCGGGGGGCCGCCCGACCGTGACATGGCGCACGTCGGCTGGCAGAAGCTGAGCCTGCAGGCGCCGGCGGACTGGCACATCGGGGCCCTCGGCGGCGATGTGCGGGAGGGATACCTGCGGCTGGACGACGGGGAGATGCCGCGCATGGAGATCAAGTGGCACACGACGGAGGGGTACACGGCGGTGCGGGACGTGGTGACGCGGTACCTTGCCGAGCTGAAGAAGAAGGCGGAGAAGCAGAAGCGGAAGATCAAGGCGAAGCGGGACACGCGGCTCCTGAGTCGGAGGCGGAAGCGGAAGGCGTCTCTGGAGTGCTTCTCGTGGTCCGAGGACCAGGTGGCGCACGGGGCGGCGTGGTACTGCGATCGGTGCAACCGGGTGGTCATCGCGCAAGTGATCGGGACGCCCGAGGAGAAGCTGCAGCCGCTGGCCGCCGAGGTGCTGGGGTCGCTGAACGATCATCCCGCCAACAAGTGGGCGCTGTGGGCGGCATACGATCTGGAGTGCTACGTGCCGGAGGACTTCGAGCTGACGGACCAGAAGCTGATGGCCGGTCTAATGGAGCTGTCGTTTACGCGCGAGCTGGAGAAGGCGGCCGTATCCCGCTGGGGGATGGCCAACGTGATGCTGCGGGATACGTCGCTGCTGGATTGGGCCAAGCGCGAGATCGCGCCGCGATATCGGCGCCTGTGCCAGTGCGAGGCGGATGAGATCGAGGTGCGGGGGCATCCCGGCGTGCTGGCGCACGGCACCAAGGAGCTGTTCCCGTATCGGGTGGCGCGCTTCGTCACGCATTGCCGCAACCGCAGCTATCCGGATACTATACGCTGCTACATCTGGCAGTGCGAGGACTCGAACAAGGTCTACGCGGTGGAGACGCAGACTGACGCGTGCGACCCGGACTTGGGCGCCGAGATCTGCGACCGCCTCCGCTGCCACTGAGGCGGCGCAGGGAAGGGCGCCGGCCCAGAGGCGAGATACGATGGCGCCCGCCGCACTACATGCACTTGCCTGGCTCCTGCTGGCTCCGGTCTCTCAGGCAGCGCCCGGAACGGGGATGTCCGAGGATGCGCTCCGGATGCTGCGCGAGAGCGAGCCAGCACAGCAGCGCGTGCGGGCCACGGCGCTGGTGTCGAAGGCGCAAGAGCTCGTCCAGGCCGGTCAGTGGCAGGAGGCGATCGGGCTCCTCAGCCAAGCCGCCACGATCGACCCCACCTTCGCCCAACCGCACATCTGGCTGGGCTACACTCATCAGCAGCAATACGATGGCGCGACGACGGCCGATGGGCAGCGCAGGCACCAGACCGCCGCCATCACAGCCTACGCCCATGCTCTGGCGATCGCGCCCGAGGACGAGTACTCCCGCAAGGCGATGAACGGCCTGTTCTTCAGGGGCGAATTCCCATGGACGCTCGATGCAGCCGCACTGGGCCGCACTCCGGTGGGGTTCATGGTGAGCAACTGCTTCGTGACGGACGAGGAGAATGTGGGGCCGGTCAAGCGCGGTCTGGCGTACACTCTCTCGGTCATCTTCCCGCCTGAACGGGAGGGGCAGACCGGGGTTGATGTATGGCCGCAGGATCCGCGAGGCAGGGGGAGATACAACCGCGTCTGCTACGGCTACGGCGCCGACCCGGAGGGGCAGCAACTGCATCGCGAGTTCAACGTGCACTTCCCCTCCGCGGGCCTGGCGCAGCCCGTGGTGGACCACACGCCGCTGGCGCACCGAGTCGTGAGCTGCCTGCTGCGGCTGAGCTGCTACATGAGCGCATACCTCGGTGGCCCGATGGCGCCCGGAGCCGACGAGGTTGTGCAGGTGTGGCTCGCGGACCGAGGCGAGCCGGGCGGGGAGCAGATGCAGGGCAACATAGTGCTGTATGACGTCGATGAGGATCGAGAGCCCATCGAGTGGCTGCGCGAGGTGGCCCACGAGTACGGCCATCAGGTGCTGCCGCACATCGGGTACTTCGAGCACCTCGACGAGGACGCGAGCGGACTGATCGGCGAGCGGCTGTTCATGCGCTGGCTGGCCGAGGACGCCGTTGGTCGAGCCGGGGCGGCGTGGCCGTCGGCGCAGGTCCAGCGGGCCTTCGACGAGCTCTGGAGCCAGCCGGTGGCCATGGGGGAGTTCCTGCTCAGCCGGTGCGACGGGCCCATGGACGCGTGGCTGCGCGGGGGGCCTGACTGGGAGCACATCGGCGGCCAGACACGGGAGGCAGCGGAGTACTTCGTGGGCTTCCTGCTCTACGTGGAGGCGGCCCACGGGCGGCCGATGCTGGCCAGCCTGCTCCGCGAGGCCCATGGGCGCGCCGCGTCAGAGGTGCGGGACGCGTACACAGACCTCGTGGCAGCGGCCCTCGACCGCACGGGCGTGCAACTCGATGCCGCGGTCTTCGTCCCGGACGATTCGACCATCCACAGCCCCCCGTCCAGGACCCTCGCCGCCACGCCGGGCGCGCTGTTCGCCGTCGAGGAGCACGCCACGTACCGGCTGTACCTGCCGGCGGGTCGCTGGCACATCCGGTTGAGGCAGGACGGGGAGCAGCCCGCCAGCTTCGCGGTCTCACTGGACGGAGCCCAGGAGCAGGGGGCCGTGCTCGGAGGCGAGGCATCGCCTCGGGATGCTGTGTTCCGCACTACGGAGCCAGCGTGGCACATGCTCCGGGTCAAGCTGGTCAATGCCGAGGAGCCCGCGCGATTGCTTGACGCTGTTGTCAGCGCCGCGCCCGGCCCGGGCGAGGACAGGCCCGAGGCGCCCATCGCCGATTCCGACGAGACACCTGCAGAGCCGTAGCATGGGCCTACATGACCGACGTATCCCGGTGCCCGGCCGGGATCTGGCCGGGGCATTCGCGGGATCCGTGCACGTCTTCCGGGGGGAAGAACCGTCATGCGCAAGCGACGTCCGTCGGTGACCAGACGGGGATTCATCCAGACAACGGTTGGCAGCCTGGTGGCGGGCTCCGCCGGAGCTCGCGGACAGCCGGCAGGCGCCGGGCCGCAGGAGGGCCAGATCGAGCACTTCGTGCCGGCAAACAAGCAGCTCCCCCCGGCGTGGGTGGATGCCCTGTTCGCCAAGGGCGAGCCGCGAGTCTACGGCGGCGACGAGCTGGGCACCATTGGGATGCCCGTCGGAGGGATAGCCGCGGGGCAGCTCTACCTGACGGGCGACGGGCGGCTCACCCATTGGGACATTTTCAACCGGCACGTTCGGACGGGAGCGGGGCACTACAGCGAGGACTATCGGGAGCCAGCCTCGCCCGTGGATCAAGGGTTCGCGATCCGGGTGGGTACGCCGGACGGCGTAGTTCAGCGGACGCTGGATCGTGATGGCTTCCCCGGCGCAACTCTCCTCGGCGAGTACCCCATCGGCACGGTGGAATACGACGACCCGGGCCTGCCGCTGGGGATCACGCTCGAGGCGTTCTCGCCGTTCATTCCGCTGAACGCGGCGGACTCGGGGCTGCCGGCCACGGTGCTGCGATTCACGCTCCACAATCGGGCCGGGGCGCCGGTGGAGGCGAGCCTCGTCGGATGGCTGGGGAATGCCGTTCTGCTGCATAGTGGCCCCATGAGGGGCGGCATCCGCCGGAACCGTGTGGTGCGGCGGCCGGGCCTGACGTTCCTGGAGTGCTCGGCGGCGCCGCCGATGCCGGAGGAGATCGGACCGGTGCGCCCGCCGGAGGTGTTCGCCGACTTCGAAGGGCCGGACTACGGAGAATGGGAGGTCGAGGGTGAGGCCTTCGGCGAGAAGCCCGCCACCGGGACGCTTGGCGGGCAGCAGCCCGTGAGCGGCTTCCAGGGGAAGGGCCTCGTCAACACGTTCATCGACGGCGACGGTCCCCACGGGAAGCTCACGTCGCCGGAGTTCACCATCGAGCGGCCGTTCATCAACTTCCTCATCGGCGGGGGCAGCTACGCCGGACGGACCTGCATCAACCTGCTCGTGGATGGGAAGCCGGTTCGGACCGCCGCCGGACGGCGCCAGGAGCGGCTGGTGTGGAACGCGTGGGGTGTGCGGGATCTGGCGGGGAAGCGGGCGCGAATCGAGATCGTGGACGCCCACAGCGGGGCGTGGGGGCACATCAACATCGACCAGATCGAGCTGGCCGATGAGCCGCGGACGGGCGGCGGGCCGATAGAGGAGCAGGGCGACTTCGGCACGATGGGTCTGGGGCTGATCGGGGGGCGGGAGGGCCTCGCGGCCTCAGCGGCCATTTCGGATGGGCCAGGCACAGGTCCCGCGGAGGCGGGCCCTGTCCCGATGGATCTTCGGCCCGACGAGGAGGGGTACGTGCGTGCGGACGCCGCGGAGCCGCTGCGCGGGTCGCTGGAACGCAAGGTGACGCTGCGGCCGGATGAGAGGGCGACGATCAGCTTCCTGATGACGTGGCACTTCCCGAACCACCCGGAGGGGCGGAACTACGCGAACCGGTTCGACGACGCCCTGTCGGTGGGGGAGTACGTGTCGGGGAACCTGGAGCGGCTCGTGGGCGACACGTACCTGTGGCACGACACATACTACGACTCCACGCTGCCGCACTGGCTGCTGGACCGGATCCACATGCCCGTCTCCACGCTCGCCACGTCCACGGTGCAGTGGCGCAGGAACGGGCGGTTCTGGGGCTGGGAGGGCGTCGGGTGCTGCGCGGGGACGTGCACGCACGTGTGGAACTACGAGCACGCGATGGCGCGGCTGTTCCCGGAGCTGGAGAGGTCGGTGCGCGAGATGCAGGACTTCGGGGAGGGGTTCGATGGCGAGACGGGTCTCGTGGGCTTCCGGAGCAACCGTGCGTACGCCGCCGACGGTCAGTGCGGGACGATCCTGAAGGCCTATCGCGAGCACCTGATGTCGGCGGACGGGAGTTTCCTGGAGCGGAACTGGCCGTCCATCAAGAAGGCAATGGAGTACAGCATCAGCCGGGACGCCAACGACGACGGGCTGATTGAGGACTCGCAGCATAACACGTACGACATCAACTTCGCGGGGGCGAATACGTTCGTCGGGTCGCTGTATCTGGGCGCGCTGCGGGCGGCGGAGGAGATGGCGAAGCTCGTGGGCGACGGGGAGTTCGCCGGGCGCTGCCGGAAGGCGTTCGAGGCGGGCAGCGGACTGACGATGGAGCGCCTCTTTGACGGGGAGTACTTCACGCAGGAAGTGGATCTGGCGGAGCACCCGAAGTCCCAGTACGGGAAGGGGTGCCTGTCGGATCAGCTCTTCGGCCAGGGGTGGGCGCACCAGCTTGCCCTCGGCTATATCTACCCGAAGGAGGCGGTCCACAGCGCGCTCCGGTCCGTGTTCAAGTACAACTGGGCGCCGGACGTGGGCGCGCACAACGCCGTGCACCGACCGGGGCGCAGCTTCGCCACGCCGGGCGAGGCCGGGCTGTTCACGTGCACGTGGCCGAAATCGCCTCATCTGCGGGACGGCGTTCGCTACAAGAACGAGGCGTGGACGGGCATCGAGTACCAGGTGGCCGGGCACCTTCTGTGGGAGGGTTTCCTGCGTGAGGGCCTCGCCATCATCCGTGGCATCCACGAACGGTACGACCCGGCGAAGCGGAACCCGTTCAACGAGGTGGAGTGCGGCGACCACTACGCCCGGGCGATGGCGAGCTGGGGGTGCCTGATCGCCCTGGCGGGCTTCGAATACGATGGTCCGGCGGGGCGGATGGCCTTTGCGCCGCGGATCAGTCCCGACGGCTTCCAGGCAGCATTCACGGCGGCGGAGGGCTGGGGGACGCTGTCCCAGAAGCGGGCGCCGGGGAGGCAGGAGAACGCCATAGCCGTGCGCTGGGGAACGCTGCGCCTGCGGGAGGTGGCCATCGGGCTGCCGGCGGGGCTGGCACGGGCGGACGTTGAGGCAACGGTCAACGGGATGCCGGTCGATGTCACAGTGCGGCGGGGCGAGGACGGGTACGTACAAGTACAACTCGAGGAGCCGATGCAGTTAGATGCCGATGATGTCCTGAGGGTGGCCGCGAGAGCGGAAGAGGCCTAACGCGTGTGGGCGATGCGGTTGCGTTCTGCGTGCCCTCTGTGTTAGACTATTTGGGACATCGCAGCGTCCGGGCACGCCAGGCGGAGGCGATAGGGGTGGCGTGCTCGTTGCTCTTGCACCTGACACACGGCGAGCCCGTGTCGGGCGCCGATAGTGGGAGAGCTGCACCGATGAAAGATGGAATCCATCCCGAGTACATGGAATGCACCGTAGCGTGCGCCTGTGGCGAGAGCTTCCAGACGCGCTCGACGAAACCGCGACTGCAGGTTGAAGTGTGCTCCAAGTGCCACCCGTTCTACACGGGAACGCAGAAGATCGTGGACAGCGAGGGACGCGTGGAACGGTTCATGCAGCGCTACAAGATCGCGTCCGACGGATCCGAGAAGCCCAAAGCGAAGGCGAAGGAATAGGCTGGCGTGAAGTCGGCCACGGAGAGCCCGGGGCCTCGGCGCTCACTGCCCGAGACGCTCGTGTATGGCGGGCAAGCGGTCATCGAGGGGGTGATGATGCGCTCGCCCACGCACCTTGCCATCGCGGTGCGCAGGCCCGACGGTGAGATCGTCGTGAACAAGCGCCGCGTGGTCACCTTCGCGGCGCGTCACAAGTGGGCCCGCTGGCCCATGATCCGCGGGATCTTCGCGCTCGTGGAGGCCATGGGCCTGGGCATGTCCGCGCTGAACTACTCCGCCGAGATCGCCGCTCAGGCAGAGGCGGAGAAAGAGGAAGGCGACGGCGGGGAGCAAGCTGCAGACTCCGAGGCGCCCGACGACGCTGCTCCCGCGGCCGAGGCGGGTCCCCCGGCCGAGAAGAAGCGGGCGATCCCTGGCTGGCTCATGGCCGGGAACATCGTCGTGAGCCTGACGATCTTCCTGGGCATTTTCGTCTACGTGCCCACCCTTGCCGCGGGGTACGCCGTGCCGCACGCGAAGGAGGCGTGGGTGCTGGCCAACGCCGTGGAGGGCGGCCTCCGGCTGCTGCTGATCGTGGGCTACATGGGCGGCATCTCCCTGTGGACGCCTGTCAGACGCGTGTTCCACTACCACGGTGCTGAGCATCAAGTCATCAATGCCTACGAATCGGGCGGCCCCGTCACCGTGGAGTCGGCGGCTGAGCGCAGCCCGCTGCACGGCCGGTGTGGCACAACCTTCCTGGTGATCGTCATTTTGCTGAAGATCGTGGCCGGCATATTCGTGGGCTGGCCGTCACTCCTCGTGCGCGGGCTGCTGCGGCTGGCGCTGCTGCTGCCGGTGGCCAGCATCGCCTACGAGGTGACGAAGCTGGCCGCCAAGTATCCGAAGAGCCCGGTCGTGCGGGCGATGATCGCCCCCGGGATGTTGATACAGCGACTGACGGCGCGGCGCGCGACGCCGGATATGCTGGCCGTGTCGGTGCGGGCCTTCGAGGCGGCCCAGCCCGAGAGCGTGCAGAGCCAGCACACGGGTGCCGCCGCGGCCGCCAGTTGATGGGCCTCCGGCGGGAGTGGTCCCCATGCACGAGGCATTCCAGAAGCTGATAGACGAGTACGAGCGGCTGGGGCGGCAACTGGGGGACCCGGCGGTGACGAGCAATCCGGCTGAGCTCCGCCGGGCGGCGAAGGCGCACGCCGAGCTGGCGCGGTCCGTGGCGTTGTATCGCGAGTACGAGGCCGTGGCCAAGGAACGGGATGAGAACGCCGCTCTGCTGGAGGACGCGGACGCCGAGATGAAGCAGCTTGCTCAGGAGGAGGCGGCGAGACTGGAGGCCCGCATCGCAGAGCTTGAGCAGCAGCTTCGGCTGGCGCTTCTGCCCAAGGACCCGGACGCGGACAAGAACGTCATCATGGAGATCCGGGCGGGCACGGGCGGCGAGGAGGCGGCCCTCTTTGCCCGCGATCTGCACGGCATGTACACGCGGTACGCCGAGAAGCGTGGCTGGAAGGCGGAAGTGGTGAGTCTGAGCGAGGCCGATATGGGCGGCATCAGGGAGATCGTGCTCGCCTTCGAGGGCGAGGACGTGTACGCGGATCTGAGGCACGAAAGCGGCGTGCATCGGGTCCAGCGAGTGCCGACGACGGAGTCCAGCGGGC
>JASFTE010000188.1:0-8142 GCA_050114035.1 Armatimonadota bacterium
CGCACCTCGGCCGCTTCCTCCAGTCCGGGCCTCGGACGACACCGGTCTCTCTGACTACGAGGTCGCTCCCAACGCGCGCTTCCCATTGCGCGTGGGGGCTCGCTGGGTATACCGGTGCGCCGCGGCCGACGACGACGTCCGGCGCGCGGCCTCCGTCACCGGTCGCCTCCCCGGCGCCCCCGGGGCCTTCCGGCACGAGAACAACTACGGACACGGCATCCGGGTGGCGTCCCGCGTCGCCACGACGAGCGACGCGGTGCTAATCGGACCCCGCCCTCATAGCTCCGACAGCACCTGGCGCGTCGAGTGGTTCACGGACCTCGCGGCAGGGGAGTCGGTCACGCGGGGAGCTCTCGAATTCGTCGGCGGCGGCGAGGAGGAGGTATCCGTACCTCTGGGGACCTTCACGGCGATGCGCATCGAGCGACGGCACGTCGGCTCCAGCAGCCCCTCCGCCATCGCCTGGTTCGTCGAGGACATCGGCATTGTGAAGCTCGAGCTACCGTCCGACGGCCTCACGGAGACCCTCGAACGCTACTCCCCCGGCGACAAGCATCCGAAGAAGAAAGAACCAGCCGACTCCGAACGGGAATCCGATGCGGCCTCTGAAGCGAACGCAGGTGAAGGTGGGAACACCGAGGACTGACTGCGCCGTTTCCGTCACTGTCCGCTAACCACTGCCTTCTACTCCTGCAGCTTCCGCAGCCTCCGCCTGATCTTCGCCTCCACGTTCTCCGGCAGCCGCTTGATGTCCCGCCGCGGCGGCGCCTCCTGCTCTATCGGCACGTCCGCCGCCGCCAGCCCCAGCTCGATCAACCTCCGCCTCTGCGGCGACGGCTCCTTCGGCACGTACGGCTCCTTCTCCAGGATATCGTGCAGGATCATCAGCGCCGCTTCCCGGTCCGGGACGCTGTCGCGCGAGCTCGCGTCCGGATCCTGCTGCGCGTACGGCGGCAGGGGGGACCCCACACACGACGGACACCCCTCGTCACACTCGCACTCCTGGATGAGGAACAGGCACGCCTCCATCACCTGCTCCATGATATCGTAGCACTTCTCCGCGAAGCCGACTCCACCCGGATGCCGATCGTAGATGAAGATCGTCGGCGTCCCCGTGTTCGACGAGTCCACCACGGAGCCAATGTCCATCGTGTCGCACATCACGAACAGCGGCAGCACCTCGACGGCCACGTTCGCGATCCCCAGCAGCCCGTCGCCGGGCACCCGGTGGTGCTCCCGCACTCGCTCCAGCACCTTCCGCGGCGGCATGAGCCACACCGCCATCGTCTCCAGCGTCTGCGCCGGCAGATCGAGGTTCCCGAACCCCAGGCTCTCCCGCGCGCCAAACTTGATCTTCCGGAACATGTATACCAGCATCGTGACGGTGACGTCGCCGAAGGCGATCTTGCTGATCCGCCACGCGCTCTCCCGCTCCGTCTCGTCCGCCCGGATGTCCGTCTTCGTCACCGCCTGCGTGTAGTAGTCGAGGTTCTCGTGCGTCACGGAGGCGAGTTTCTGCGACAGATCCAGATCGTGCACGAAGTACGTCTCCGCCCGGTGCATGTACACTGCCTGCTGATGCAGCAGCGTGTACGCACTGAACTCGTCCACCTCGCCAATCACCTGCACGTTCTCCGGATCGGTCCTGTCGTGTATCGTGAAGTTGTTCTCCGAGATGTTCCGCACCCGCACCTTCCCCTGCGGGTGTGGCGCACCCACCCAGTACCACCGATCCCCGCGCCGCTGGACTTGCCTGGCCTCCTCCAGTATCTCGAGCACCGCCGCCGCGTACTCGCCGAACTGCGCCTCCTCGGTGGCCTCGATGGGCAGCTCCTGGGCCGCGCACGCCAGATGCCCCGCGAGCACGTGCGGGTTCTCCGCATCAATGATCGCGTGCTCCGGGTTCTGCCCGAAGAAGTACTCCGGATGCTGCATCAGGTACTGATCGATGGGGGAGTTCGAGGCCACCAGCACCGAGAGCGACTCCTCCTGCCCCCGCCCGGCCCGGCCTGCCTGCTGCCACGTGCTCGAGATCGTCCCCGGGTAGCCCACCGTCAGCGACGCATCGAGGCTCCCGATGTCGATCCCCAGCTCCAGCGCGTTCGTGGTCGTCACGCCGAGCAGCTCGCCCGAGAAGAGCTGCCGCTCGATCTCGCGCCGCTCCTCGGCCAGGTAGCCGCCCCGATACGCCCGCACCTTCGTGCGCAGCCGCGGCGCCTCCTCGGTGAGCCGATCCTGGCAGTACCGGAAGATCAGCTCCGCGATCACCCGCGCCCGCACGAACGTAATCGTCTGCACCCCGTCCTGGATCAGCTCCACCATGAGCCGCTCTGCCTCGGTGTTCGGGCTCCGGCGCTCCACCTTCCCCTCGTCCAGGTATGGCGGGTTCCACAGCGCGAACTGCTTCCCCCCGCGCGGCGATCCGTCATCGTCCACCACCGTCATCTCGCGCCCGGCCAGTCGCTGGGCCAGCTCCTGCGGGTTGGCGATGGTCGCCGAGCAGCAGATGTACTGCGGCCGGCAGTTGTAGTGGGCGCACACGCGGTTCATCCGCCGCAGGATGTTCGCCACGTTCGACCCGAACACCCCACGATACGTGTGGATCTCGTCCACAACGACATAGCGCAACGTGGAGAAGAAGTGCGCCCACCGCGCGTGGTTCGGCAGGATGCCCGAGTGGAGCATGTCGGGGTTGGTGAGGATGATGTTGGCGTCTTCCCGAAGCTGCCGCCGCATGTTCCGCGGCGTGTCGCCGTCGTACGTCCCGGCGGTGAGGGGCAACTTCGGCGCGGCCTCCTGCAGCCGGTGTATTCCTCGAAGCTGATCCTGCGCCAGCGCCTTTGTGGGGAACAGGTAGCACGCCTTGCCCACCGGATCCGTGAGCAGCATCTCGAGCACGGGAATGTTGTAGCACAGCGTCTTCCCGCTCGCGGTCCCGGTCACGACACAGATATCCCCGCCGCCCCGTATGGCGTCTATCGCCTGCACCTGGTGCGTATAGAGCTGCTCGATGCCTTGCGCCCGCAGCGCCTCGGCGAGCGGCTCAGGGAGTGGGGGAGAGAGGTCGCCGAAGCGCGCCTCCCGCGGCGGAATGCTCTCGACGTGGACGACCTGCCCGTCGTAGCCCCTCCTGTGGCGAATGTCCCTCAAGAACGCCGTCGCGTCCATTGCCGCATTCCTTGCTGCAGCATGGGGTGGCGTAGGTCGCTGCTCCACCCGTATCTTCCCGCACGCATGTTTGACACGGCCATTATATCCCCCGCCCAACCACTGTCAAGCACACATCGCCGCAGCGAAGAACGCCACATGTGGCCCGGGCTGCCAGCCTGCGGCCCTGCCTCCCAACAGAGGCCCTCCCCGCCAACGGGTCGAACCCACCGACTGCCGCCAGACGAGGAGGACCCACCCATCGACTACCTCGAGATCCGCGTCACAGTCCCCGAAGCCGCCGCCGAAGCCGTCGAGGGCATCATGCTCGACGCCAGTGTCCTTGGCACAAGTCACACGGCCCAGGGGCCCGGCCAGGCCCTCATCTGCGCCTACGTGTGTTCCGACGCGAGGGGCGAGCGGATCGCCGACGCCCTGGCCCTCCGCCTCCGGGCCCTCGACGACGGCCTCACCGTCGGCCGGCGACCCACCATCGAGCACGCCGTCGTCAAGGACGAGGACTGGGCCGAGGCCTGGAAGTCCTACCTCGAACCCATTCGCGTCGGCCGCCACTTCGTCGTCAAGCCCACCTGGGAGCCCCTCGAGCGCGCCGAGGGCGACATCATCATCGAGATCGATCCCGGGATGGCCTTCGGCACCGGCTCCCACGCCAGCACCCGCATGTGCCTCGCGATCATCGAGGAGTCCGTCGCACCTGGCATGCACATGATCGACGTCGGATGTGGTACAGGAGTACTGGCTATCGGCGCGGCGAAGCTCGGCGCGACGGCGACCGCCATTGACATCGACCCGGTGGCCGTCCGCACCTGCCACGAGAACCTCCTGCTCAACGAGGTCGCCGACCGCGTCACCGTCAAGCAGGAGCAGGGCCTTGATGGCACGGTCGAAGCTGCCGATATCGTTGTGGCCAACATAACCGCCGACGCCGTCGCCGCCCTGGCCCGGGTCGCCTCGGTCCTGCTCGTGCCCGGGGCGCTCTACGTCTGCTCCGGCTTCAGCGACGCATCCGTGGCACAGGTCACCGACGCCCTCGAACAGGCCGGCCTCAGCGTGACCGACCAGCGCCGGGAGGGCGAATGGCTCACCCTTATCAGCCAGAAGCCACCCCCATAGCCGCGTAGCGCGGGCTTTCCAGCCCGCGGGGGGCCTACCGAACGCTGGGAGAAGAAAGGGCTTCCCAGCCATGCCCCGCGTCTTCGTCCTGAGCGATGACATCTCCGCCAACATCGTCTCCATCGACGGCTCCGACGCCCGCCACCTGGGCCTCGTGCTGCGCCTCACCCCCGGCGACACCTTCGTCGCCGTGGACGAGTGCGGCCGCGAGCACACCGCGAGCGTCGAGCTTGTCCGCCGCGACCTCATCACCGGCCGCATCGTCGAGACGCGGACGCCGGACGTCGAGCCCAAGACGCACATCGTTCTGGCGCAGGCCGTCCCCAAGGCCCGGAAGATGGACCTCATCGTCCGGAAGTGCACCGAGCTCGGCGTCGGCGCCATCATCCCCATGACGACCGAACGCGTGGTCCCGCAGGCCGACGAGGCGAAGGCGCGCCAACGCCGCGGGCGCTGGCAGCGCATCGCCGCCGAGGCCTCCAAGCAGTCCCATCGCACCGTCATACCGGAAGTCCGCCCCATCGCCCCCTTCGACGAGGCCCTCCCGGAGCTCGCGGCCATGGACCTCTGCCTGCTCTTCAGCGAATTGGAGGAGCGCCGCCCCCTCCGCGAGGTCCTCGGCTCTGGCATCCAGGTCAGCAGCCTCGGCCTCCTCATCGGCCCCGAGGGCGGCTTCAGCGTCGCCGAGCTCGAGGCCGCCACCGGGGCCGGCGCCGTCCCCGTCACCCTCGGCCCCCGGATCCTCCGCACCGAGACCGCCGCCCTCGCCGCCCTTAGCATCGCCCTCTACGAGCTCGGCGAGATGGGGGAGAGGTAGACGCCCTCCCTGAAGATTCCGCCGCCCGCCTTTGCCTTGATCTCCGCCCCTCCGCCCCCGGCCGGCCTTTGCCGCTGATTGTAGCGCGGGTGCTCCGTCGCCTGCCGCCTTTGCCTTCGCGTCCCCACTCGGTCGCGCGCCTGCCTTTGGCTGTCCCCCACACCACCCCGCGACCCCACCCAGCCCCGCCCCTGCGCTACGAACGAGAGCCTTACAAAGGATTTACACTTCTGTAGGCAGGCCCGCGAGGCGCGGCGGCGAAGAAAAGAACCAGATGGCCGGCTCGTGATGGATGCCTCCTCGGTGCTCGTGCGCAGGTTCGAGGCCGTCGGATAGCCTTTGGCAGTGTGTCGGTGCCCGTACCGCTCACTCCCGGTGTGCGCCTTTGCGTCCGGGATATCACCTGCGGGGAAAGAGAGATTGAGAGTCATGACTAGCTCGCGAAGCATCGTGGTGCTCATCGTCGTGGGCTTTGCTCTGCTAGGCACCATGCAGTCCGCCCAGGCGGAGGATTATGTTTTCGTGAGGAAGTGGGGGTCATATGGGAGCGGCAACGGCCAGTTCAAGCCTCCCATCAGCGTCGTCGTGGACGCCCACGGGAATGTCTACGTGGGTGACTACAACAACCACCGCATCCAGAAGTTCGATGCCAATGGGAACTTCCTGACCAAGTGGGGTTCATACGGCAGCGGCAACGGCCAACTCAGATACCCCAGGGGCGTCGCCACGGACGCCGTCGGCAATGTCTACGTGGCCGAGGACCACCGCATCCAGAAGTTCACCAGCGACGGGAGCTTCCTGACCAAGTGGGGCTCATACGGCAGCGGCGATGGCCAGTTCAAGACCCCCAGGGGCCTCGCCACCGACGGCGTGGGTAATGTGTACGTAGCCGACTACTACAACCACCGCATCCAGGCGTTCGGCACGAACGGCACCTTCCTCACTAAGTGGGGCTCACTGGGGAGCGACGACGGCCAGTTTCACTTTCCCCGGTACGTCGCGACAGACGGCGCGGGGAATGTCTACGTGGGCGACTACTACAACAACCGCATCCAGGTATTCAGCCCGGCCAACGCCGCCCCGGTCGCGGTCGCCCTCGTGAACGGCCAGGAAACGGTCACCGTGGATGAGGAGAGCCCGGGCGGCACGACGGTCATGCTCGACGGGGTCGACTCGTCGGACCCTGATGGGGATGAACTCACCTACCAGTGGGATTTCACCACCGACGGCACGGTGGACTCAACCGACGTACTCGCATTCCCCGCCTACGAGGTTGACGCCTCGTACACGGCGACACTCACCGTCACCGATCCCCACGGGGAGAGCGACACCGACACCGTCACCATCACCGTCGTCCGGGGCCCTCCTGAGAACCAGCTCGCAAACATCGTGGCTCTCATAGACGACGCTGTGCTCTCCGGCGACATCGAGCCAGAGTTAGAGCAAGCGCTGCTGGCGAAGGTGGACGCTGCCCTTGCGGCCCTCGCCCGGGGCAACCCGAACGACGCCAAGGTGGCCATGAACGACCTGAAGGCGCTCATCAACCAGGTCGAGGCGCAGACGAACAAGAAGATCACCCAGGGGGCGGCCGACGCCGTCATCGCCCGGGCCAACAACATCATCGCTGATCTCGAAGGGTAACGAGCAACACCCGCATGGACACACGCCAGACAGAGGGCCCGCCCCGCCGGGCCCTCTCCTTGCCACGCCCCGCCCTTCCTTGACTTCCCTCGCGAAACTCCCTACAATCCGCGCGACTTCGCCGCAACACCACCCGCCAACTATGGGAGCACACCCATGCCCAAACTCACACGCCGTCAGTTCATCGCCGGAGCCGCCGCTGCCGGCACGGCCGCCATGGCCGGCGGATTCACACATGCCGCCCAACCCGCTGGCAAGCCACGGACCGGAGCCGATCTGGTGGCCCTCGGCAAGACCGGCCTCACCACCAGCCTGCTGGGAGTGGGGACCGGGACCCGCGGCGGCTCCGAGCAGCGCATGCTCGGCCCGGACGCATTCACCCAGCTGGTCCGCCACGCTTACGATCGTGGCATCCGCTACATCGACACCGCCGACCGGTACCGCATGCACGGCCTCGTTCGGACCGCGATCCGGGGGCTCCCGCGGGAGGACCTGTTCCTCCAGACCAAGTCCCCCGCCCGGACCGCCGAGGAAGCCACGGCGGACGTCGAGCGCTTCCGCGCTGAGTTGGGCGTGGACTACCTGGACACTGTGCTCATGCACTGCATGACGAGGCGCACCTTCCCCACCGACATGCGTCCTGTGCTGGACGCGCTCCGCGAGGCGAAGCAGAAGGGCGCCGTGCGCGCCGTGGGCGTCTCCTGCCACGGGTTTCCACCGTTGGAGGCCTCCGCCGACTGCGAGGGCCTCGACGTGCACCTGGTTCGCATCAACCCCTTCGGCGACAAGATGGGCGGGACTCCCCAAGATGTGGCCGCCCAGATCGAGAAGATGAGCGAGGACAACCGCGGCGTCATCGGCATGAAGATCTTCGGCGAGACTGGCTTCGACTCCACAGAGAAGCGCCTCCAGTCGCTCCGGTACGTTCTCGGCTTGGGAACCGTTCACGCCTTCACCATCGGCTTCACCAGCACCGAGCAGATCGACGATACGCTCGATCTGATCCACCAAGCCACGACGTGACACACAGCCATCTGAGAGGGCAACCACCCATGCCAAGCATCCTCGCGCGCCTGATGGCGTTGATTGCCCTGGTCGCCCTGCTCGCCTCAGCGGGCCTGTGTGCCGACGCCGGAGCCGGCAAGGGGCTCTTCGAGCTCCTGGAGGCCAAGGCCGGCCAGCAGCCCGCCTTCGCCCGGCAGCAGGTCAACGACACCTCGCGCATAACCGGCGGCCTCTGTGTGCAGCTCGGCGCATCTGACCTCGGGTTCGCCCTCGCGGCGGCCCGGACCGGTCGCTTCCTCGTGCACGTACTGGACGCCGATCCCTCGGCTGTCGCTGGAGCCCGACAGCAACTCCACGAGCAGTCGCTCTACGGCCTCGTGTCAGTAGACCGTGCCTCA
>JASFTE010000189.1:0-8135 GCA_050114035.1 Armatimonadota bacterium
GCCTCCGGTCCTGGTGGCAAGAGCGTGTCAGGCAGCCGGGAAACTCCTCAGCAGGACGCCGGAGCCAGTTCGCGCCCTGTTCTCGACGCGGCCGGAAGTCATACGACCGGCGGGGACGCGATCCATGGCGTCACGACAATCGACCCCGCCGGCCCCACTGCCGGCGTTGCCGCGCCTGGACGTCAGCGTTCGGGAGACCGCGCGACGCGCGCAGCCTGCGCCGCTCGCCGCGAGGGCATGTGAGGCAGCCGGGAGGCTCCTCGCGAGCTTGCCGGTGCCCGTTCGCTCCCTGATGTCGGCCCAACTGGACGCCATGCGGCCCGTCGCCGTCAAGACCGTCTCCCCGTCGCGGCCCGCTCGACCGGCGCCCCTGCCTCCCATGCTGGCCCCGGTGGCGCTCGAGGCCGTCGAGGAACGCCTGCTGGGGCAGACGCGCCGGCCTGAGAGGCGATTCCCGTACGTGCCGGGAGCTCCCGGCGGCGCCGGCGCCGTGCGCAGCGTGCCCATCGCCGCGTCTGCCGCCGTACTGCCGCCAGCTCATGCACAGCTCGCACAGACATCGGGCAGAGCAGTGGAGCTACCGTCCGGAGCGCGCCCCGCACGGGTTCCCGCACTCCTGCCCACGCCGCCGCCACCCGTGAGGGTGCACGTGCCGGCCCCGCTCCCGGCTCGCGCGACGGCCATGCCGATGGCCATGCCGCGGCACCTTCCGGCGGCACACGTCATGGCGATCGTGCTGGTGCTGGGAATCTCGCTGGCCGCGATCACAGGATACTACGCCTATGGGCCAACGCTGTCGGGATCGCAGGCGCGGGCTGTCGGCGGCACGGGCGGCGCGTCGCTGGGAACGATGGCGGCAGATGGAGCGCCGACGTACGAGGCGGTGGCCAGACCCGCATGGCGCGATGCGGTGGCGGCGCTGGAGCGTTTCCGTTCGGTTGTGGCCGCCGGGGACCTGGTCCAGATCGCCGCCGCGGCCGGTGAGATTCGGGTGCAGTTCGACGTGCTGGCGATCGACGTGCGGTACGCCCATCCACCAGAGGAGATGGAGAGCGCTCACCGGACGCTGCTGACGGCCATCGAGCGCACGGCGACGATGTTCGATCGGGCCGAGGCGCTCGCCGCCGAGCCGCTGGATCGGGACGCGGCCACCAGGAACGCGGCGCTTCTGTCCGTCGCCGCGCGGCAGGCCCGCGCGGCATACCAGGAGGCAGAGGCCGCGGGAGCGGAGCCGCGGATCAGCATGGGCGTGTGGGATGAGATGGACAGGATCGCCAAGCTCGTGGAGGATCGGCGGCACCACGAGGCCGAGACGACAGATCGGCCGGGAACGGCGTGGGCGTGGGAGGCCTGGGGTGGGGCGGGCAGCCTGGGATCAGATTCCCCCGCCCGCCGACGTGTCCATCCCTAAAGCCTCCCTCTCCCTGTGTGTGAGAGGCCCCCCAGGGATCATCTCAGCCGTCGGAATAGCAGTATGAGGAGGTTGGGGGCCGACGGCCCCATGAGGTGACGCGCCGACCCCGTGACCTTCTGCAGCCTTTGCGCACGTGCCTGCGCCCGGCCTACCGGGCCGCGCCTCCGCCACCACCACGAGCGCCACCGCCGCCAGGGCGGCCACCACCACCACGCCCGCCGCCGAACATCATCATGCCGCGGCCCCGCTGGCCGTTGTCCAGGATCCCCATCGCCAGCAGCATGGCGTGCAGCCTGGGCTTGTTGGCCAGATCGAGTTTTGCTTTCAGGTCCTGCTCGGCTTTGGCGAGCTTGTCCGCTACCGTCTTCATTGCGGCCTCGTACTTGGCCACGGCGTCCTTGGCCTGGGCGTCGGTTGCGCCCTCGCCTGCAGCCGCCCGCAGGGCGCGCATGGCCTCCTGGAGCGGCGCCTGGATCTCGCGCTGCTGCCCCCGATAGGCCATGATGGCCTGCACGTCGGCGTCCGTGGCGCCGGCGGCAGTCAGGCGCTGGCGCATCTGCTCCATGAACTGCGCCATCCGTGCCTCGCGGTCGGCCCCGCCACGGCGTTCCGTCTGGCTGAGTGCGGAAGTCATGATACCAGTGAAGATCATCACTACGACCAGCCCGAGAACTACGACCGTCGTGCGTCTCATGCTGACTCCTCCTTGCCCGGGATTGACACAGCGTGCGCACGATGCAGCCCTGCCCCGTGTCCATACTCCAAGGACGCGGGGGGTTCCTTCTGGTTCGGTCCGTTCTCTCTGATCGCGCATCCATCATAGTGGGGGTACGCAGAGTCGTGGGACGGAAGGACCCGGGCCGCTGCTTGGCGAAGAAGCTGTTTGAGAGAGTTTGCGCGGACGGCGCAGCAGGTCTGGTTCTGCGCACAAGGAAGGAGCGTTGAGCCATGCCCAGAGGAATGCGAGGCGGTCGAAAGACCCCCCCGCGGAAGCAGAAGCTGCGGAAGAAGAAGAAGAAAGAGAAGAAGGAGAAGAAGGAATAGGACGGGCTGAAGCTGTCTGCGTCATGTCCTCAGATGCGGCCCTCGCGCGACGCTGAGTCCGGGGGCCGCGAGGGCTCACGCCAGCGGCGTCAGGGCATCATCTCTTCCGTGAGCTCAAAGATCCGGTCGTAGTACGCCCTCAAGCTGAGGCCGCCAAAGAGGATGACGAAGGCGGCGCCCACGAGCACGACGATGACGTAGGAGTGCCACCTGAGGCGGGACAGCCGGGTCTCGCTCTCGGCCTCATAGAGGCCGGCGAGGTGGCGGAGGGATTCCGGCAGCGTCCCGCTCTCCTCCCCCGTCGCGATCATTCCCACGGCCGTTGACGCGAAGACGTCGGCGGAGTGCAGCACCTGTGCCACGCGGCCGCCCTGGCGCAGGATGGGCGCGTGCCGCAGGATGGGGCGGGCGAGCGCCACATTGGCAGTGGCGCCCGCCGCGGCTTCAACGCAGTCCGCGACCGGAACGCCGGCCTCGAACATGGCCGACATGGTCCGGAGGAAGCGTGCCGTCGCCGCCTGCCGCACGATGGGGCCCGTCAGCGGGTAGTGCACATGTATCCAGTCCCCCACCCGGCGCAGGGGCGGCGTGTGCAGGACGATGTGGAGCAGCTTGGCGCCGAACAGCAGGCCGAAGATGATGGGGAGCAGGACGCGGACGAAGTGGCGGACGTAGTCGGCGAAGTGCTCCAGACTGAAGGTCTCCTGGATGATGTACCCGGGCAGGCTCGGGATGCAGATCCCCACGCAGATGATGCCCCAGAAGTACGTCTTCTGCAGCGCGAGGGATCGCCACAGCCGCCATTCGAGCTCGTACTGCTGGGCGATCTGGTCGCAGACCACGTCGAGCCGGCCGGTGCGCTCGCCGACGGTCATCATCTGGGGCACGAAGGGGCCGAAGGCGTGGCCGCGCCGGCGGAAGATGTCCGAGATACTGTCGCCGCGACCGGCCTCGTCGGCCATGCCCTGCAGCATCCGGCGCAGGCGGCCGCCCTGCACGCGGTCCTGCACTGCCGTGAGGGCGGCGTGCGGCCCGACCCCGGCCCGCATGAGCGCGGCGAGCTGCCGGAAGAGAATGCTGGCCTGCATCTTACTGAGCGGCCACACCGCGTGCACGAGGCTCCATTGACGGCCGGCGATGGCGCCGGGTCTTGCGGCTGCATCCTGCAGGTCGGTGAGCCAGATGCCCTGGGCGCGCAGCTCGGCCAGCGCCGCCTGTTTGTTGGCCGCCTGGAGCGTGCCGCCTACGGCCGTGCCCTCTCTCGTGTTGCCTCGATACTCGAACACGGGCATTGGACTCCACGCCGTCCTGGCGGGGCGGTCGCGGGCCCGAAAGCGCGCGCCCCGTGGGTTGGGTGCGGAAGAGCGGCAGGGATAACAGTCTATGGGTCCATCGGTATTGTACCATCGCGCTCATCGCGGGAGCAAGCTCTGCCCGGCGGTGACGGTGCGCCGGGGGAAGGCGGAGGAGAAGCGGCGCCGCCGGGGAACCATAGCGGGCACCGGGCCCGTGGTGGGACCAGGGCGCTGATGCAAGGGGCGGTGCAGATGCCGAAGCTGGTGCTGGTGAACCCGATGCAGCCAGGCGCGGTGAGTTTCCGCGCCAACACGCGGACGAATTTCCCCCCTCTGAACCTCGCCTACGTCGCCGCGTACACGCCGGAGCACTGGGACATCGAGATCGTTGACGAGAACATCGAGGAGTTCCGGCTTGCCTCGGCGGACCTCGTCGGCGTGACGGCTTTCACAATGGCTGCGCCGCGTGCGTACGAGGTTGCGGCGCAGTACCGGGAGCAGGGCGTGCCGGTCGTGATGGGCGGCGTCCATGCATCGATGGTGCCGGACGAGGCATCGGAGTACTGCGACACCGTGGTGGTGGGCGAGGCGGAGCCGGTGTGGGAGACCGTGTGCCGCGACTTCGAGAGCGGAGGGCTCGCACGGCGGTACTTCGGGGGGCACGCCGACCTGCGGGGCCTCCGGCGACCGCGGCGAGATCTGCTCTCGGACAGGTACTACCTCGGCACGATCCAGACGGCCCGCGGGTGTCCGTTCGACTGCGACTTCTGCTCCGTGACGGCCTTCAACGGCCAGCGATACCGGCAGCGGCCGGTGGACGAGGTGCTCGACGAGCTGGCGACGATCCCAAATCGGCGCATCGTGTTCGCCGACGATAACATCTTCGGGTATGGGAAGAGGAGCCACGAGCGGGCAGCCGCGCTCTTCCAGGGGATGGTGGCGCGGAAGCTGGATCGCGGGTGGTCAACGCAGGCGTCGATCAACATCGCCAGGCACGAGGAGTGCCTGCGCTGGGCGAGGCGCTCGGGCTGCACGACCCTCATGGTCGGGCTTGAGAGCCTCAAGGCAGAGACGCTGCGCCGCATGGGGAAGCAGCACCAGACCGGGGACGTGGCGGACGGCTACGCACGGGCGATGGACGTGATACGGCGGAGCGGGATCGGCGTTTTCGGCACGATCATTCTGGGGCACGACTCGGACGATCTCGAGGTGGCCGAGCGGACGTGCGAGTTCATGGTCAACCGGGGCCCGGACGTGGGCGTGTGCACCATCCTAACGCCGCTGCCCGGCACGCGGCTGCACGCTCGGCTCTCGGCCGAAGGGCGCATCGCGAAGGACGACTATCCGGCCGACTGGGCGCTGTACGACATCAACGAGGTGGTATTCCGGCCCAACCGGCTCACGATGAAGGAGTTGAAGGAGTGCCAGGTGTACATCCACGAGCGGCTGTGGGGCCGGGGCCAGGTCTTTTGGGCGACGCTGCGCACTCTCCGGGCGACCGGGAGTCCGGCGGCCGCCATCGTGGCCAACCGGCTGAATTGCGCCTTCCGGAGCACGCACCGGCTGCGGAAGACGCACCGGGAGGCCGTTGGGATTGAGGCGCCGGCCGTGCTGGGCGAGAAGACCCCCGCTGGGGCCGGCGCGCCGGTCGCCGAGCAACCGGCGCCGCAGGAGGCCCTGCGTCAGCGAACATATTGAGGGGGATTCCGTTTGGAGGACCAGAGACGGGTCCCCCGTGCAGGCCCACGGAAAGCGGTGGCGGGCAGGAATGCCCGCCCCGTCTGGTGTTGGGGATAGGGAGGGCCGAGCCGGAAGGGAGAAAGGGAGGTCGAGCGATGCGGACCACTCGGCACATACTGGGCCTCTTGACCGCAGTCGCCGCCCTGGCACTGCCCGCCGCGAGCAGCGCGTTGGGACAGGACGACATCGGGCGGCTGCGGGAGCTGGGACGGGCTTTCGCGGCCGTGGCGGAGAAGGCAACGCCGGCCGTGGTGAACATCAACACGACGACGATCATCCGCGGGCGGGCCGTCACGCCCTTCGGGGGGGATCTCTTCCGACACTTCTTCGGCGACGGGTTCCGCGACATGTACCGGACGCCGGATCGGGCGGTGCAGAGCCTGGGCTCGGGCGTCATCGTGAGCCGAGATGGGCACATCGTCACGAACTACCACGTGGTGGCCGGAGCGCAGCAGATACGCGTGATCCTGTCCGATGAGCGGGAGTTCGAGGCCGAGATCGTCGGCACGGATGCGCTGACCGACATCGCGGTGATCAAGATGGCAGGGACGGATCTGCCCGCGATCACGTGGGGCGACTCGGACACGCTGAGCATCGGGGAGTGGGTGGTGGCGGTCGGGTCGCCCTTTGGCCTGGGACAGACGGTCACGGCGGGGATCGTGAGCGCCAAGGGGCGGACGAACCCCGAGATCGCGGGCTACGCCGATCTGCTGCAGACGGATGCGGCGATCAACCCCGGCAACAGCGGCGGAGCGCTGCTCAATACGGCGGGCGAGGTCGTCGGGATCAACACGGCTATCATGAGCCGGGGCGGCGGGTCGGAGGGGATCGGCTTCGCGATCCCCAGCAACACGGCCCGGCGCGTGCTGGACGCGCTGCTGCAGGACGGCGAGGTGGTGCGCGGCTGGATTGGCATCCTGGTGCAGCGCATCTCGGGCGCGGACCGAGTGCGCCTGCATGCCCCCGCGGAGACGCGCGTGCGGATCAACAACCTCCTGCGGCGCAGCCCGGCACACAGCGCGGGGCTGTGGCCGGACGATGTAGTCATCAGCTTCCGTGGGACGAGCATCACGAGCACGAGCCAGCTTCGGGACCTCATCGCCAACACCACCATCAACAGCGAAGCGGAGATCACCGTGTGGCGGCCGCGGGACCGGCGGCAACTCACGCTGCGCGTGCACATCAGCAGGCATGCGACCGATTCGCGGGGGAGGCCGTACCCGGGGATATAGGCTGCGACAGTCGGGAGGGTATCGAGATGAAGCACGCGCTGCTGTTCGTGCTCCCGTCGCTGGTGGGATTGAGTGCCGTGGCGGTGTCCGTGGCGCTCGGACAGGTCGGCGGCGAGACGCTGTACAACGGCATCGTGCTGCCGGCGACGTGGCCGCCGCGGATCGAAGAGCTGACGCGGGAGCCGATGCCTCTCCCCTACCTCGAGGCGCCCCCGGCTGTCATTCCCATCGATGTGGGTCGGCAGTTGTTCGTGGATGACTTCCTCATCGCGGAGACCACGCTGGGCCGGACGTTCCACGCCGCGCAATACCATGCGGACAATCCCGTCCTGACGGCCGATCAGCCGTGGGAGCGGGAGGACGGGCCCACGGCGATGGTGTTCAGCGACGGGGTCTGGTGCGACCCGCGGGACGGGCTGTTCAAGATGTGGTACATGGGCGGGTACTGCGCGGCCACCTGCTATGCGGTCTCGCGGGACGGGATCCACTGGGAGAAGCCCGCGCTGGACGTGCGGCCCGGCACGAACGTCGTGCAGGGCGACCACCGGGATTCGGCCACCGTGTGGCTCGACCTGCGGGAGAGGGATCCGGAGCGGCGCTTCAAGCTGTTCCGCACCGACAGCGACAACGGCTGGGCCGTGTGCGTCTACTTCTCGGGCGACGGCATCCACTGGGGCGAACCCGTGATCCGCAGCGGGCCGTGCGGCGACCGGACGACGGTGTTCTACAATCCATTCCGCGACGTGTGGGTGTACAGCCTGCGCGCGTCGGCCCCCGGCATGGGCCGATCGCGGCGATACTGGGAGAACGCTGACGTGGTTGCCGGGGCGCGCTGGGAGAAGGACGAGGCGCCGCTGTGGATCGGAGCGGATCGGCTGGATGCGCCGCGAGACGACCTGAAGACCACGCCGCAGCTCTACAACCTGGACGCGGTGGCGTACGAGAGCCTTATGCTCGGGCTGTTCACCATCTGGCGCGGGCAGCCGGACGACCGGGCGAAGCCCAACGAGGTATGCCTCGGCTTCAGTCGCGACGGGTTCCACTGGGACCGCCCGTCGCACGAGGCGTTCATCCCCGTGTCGGAGCGCTACGGCGACTGGAACTGGGGCAACGTGCAGTCCGCCGGCGGCGGGTGCCTGATTGTGGGAGACAAGCTGTACTTCTACGTGAGCGGGCGGGCGGGGGTCCCCGGCTCGCGGACGTCGGGCGTGTGCAGCACGGGCCTGGCGACGCTGCGTCGGGATGGGTTCGCCTCCATGGACGCCGGCGACGAGGAGGGGACGGTCACGACGCGGCCGGTGCAGTTCAGCGGCAAGCACCTGTTCGTCAACGTGGACGCGCCCAACGGTGAGCTGCGCGTGGCGATCCTCGACGAGGAGGGAAAGGCGCTCCCCCGCTTCTCGCGGGGCA
>JASFTE010000190.1:0-8125 GCA_050114035.1 Armatimonadota bacterium
GCCGCCGTCCGCGCGGCGCAGGCCGAGGGCGACCGGCCGTCGCTCATCGTCGTGCGCACGCACATCGGATACGGCAGCCCCAAGCAGGACACGGCCGAGGCGCACGGCGAGCCGCTGGGCCCGGACGCGACCGCGGCGACGAAGAGGTGGCTCGGCTGGCCGCCGGAGCCCGCGTTCCACATCCCGGACGAGGCCCAGGCCCACATGCGCACGGCCGTCGAACGCGGCGCCGAGCAGGAGGCCGACTGGCAGGCCCGGCTCGACGCCTATCGGGAGGCGCACCCGGACAGGGCTGCTGAACTCGAGCGCGGCATGGCCGACGAGCTTCCCGATGGCTGGGACGAGGAGGTACCGGCCTTCCTCCCCGACGACGGGCCCATGGCGACGCGGGAGGCATCTGGCAAGGTGCTGAACGGTCTGGCGAAGCGGCTGCCCCGCCTCATCGGCGGCTCGGCGGACCTGGCTCCCTCGACCAAGACGCTGTTGGACGACTCGGACGACTTCCACCAGGGCGGGACGACCGCCCGCAACATCCACTTCGGCGTCCGGGAACACGCCATGGGCGCCATCGTCAATGGCATGGCCCTCCATGGCGGCGTCATCCCGTACGGCGCGACGTTCTTCATCTTCTCCGACTACATGCGCCCGACGCTGCGGCTGGCGGCCATGATGCGCACGCACAGCCTGTTCGTCTTCACCCACGACAGCATCGGCGTGGGCGAGGACGGCCCCACGCACCAGCCGGTAGAGCACTGCATGAGCCTGCGGGCGATACCTGGACTCACGCTCCTTCGCCCGGCCGACGCGAACGAGACCGCCGCCGCCTGGCGCGTGGCCATCGAGCGGGGCAAGCCCGTGGCCTTCGCGCTCACGCGGCAGAAGCTGCCGGTGCTGGACGCGGGGCAGTATGATGTAGCGGACGGCGTCGCGCGAGGCGCGTACGTCTTGGCCGAGGCAGACGGCGGGAAGCCCGACGTCATCCTCATGGGCACCGGCTCCGAAGTGCACCTGGCGCTGGCCGCTCAGGGGGAGCTGGCTGAGAAGGGCGTCCAGGCGCGGGTCGTCTCCATGCCTTCCTGGGAACTCTTCGACGAGCAGACGCCCGAGTATCGCGCGCAAGTGCTGCCGCCCGGCGTCCCGAAGCTGGCCATCGAGGCGGGCGCCGCTCGCGGCTGGGGCGACCACGTGGGCCTCGACGGCGACGTCATCGCGCTCGATCGCTTCGGCGCATCGGCGCCCGGGGATACCGTCATGGAGCAGCTGGGGTTCAGCGTGGAGAACGTGGTGGAGCGGGCGCTCGCCCTGGCAGGACGATGACGCCGCGCGCTGCCGCATCTACGTCTCCTCGTACCCCGCCACCTTCGGTTCCAGCGTCCTCGCCTCGCTCGGCGCCTGCATCCGCAGCCTGAACGGGCGTGACTGGCCCGAGGCGATCGGCCCGGCCATCACGTGCACCCTCTTCAGCAGCGGCGCGGCCCCGGCAGCCGGCGTGGCCTCCGCGAAGACGCTGACCTCGATCTTCACGTTCTTCACCGGACCTGCCAGGTTGTTGACGACCTCTCCGCTCACCACCATCATCCCCGAGCCCACCTCCTGCGCGCTCCGGACGCCGAGGAGGATCACGGGCCGGCCGGCGTTGCCCAGGCACAGGCGCAGGTGCCGCGCCCCCTCCTCCGTGTAGCTGGCCCGCTGCGCGAGGTCCCACATCTCGGCCGCCGTCTGCCAGTCCCGCTGCGCCTCGTACACCAGCGCCTTCCCGCCGAAGACACCGTGGTACTCGAGGCCCGCGTCCAGCAGCGCATCCAGCCGCGCCAGGGCGGCATCGAACATCCCGCGCCGTGCCGCCTCGTACGCCTCCTGGAAGAGCGGCGCGGCCTGCCGACAGCCGAGCACGCGCTCCTGTGCCTGCTTGCCGCCGGCTGTGTTGGGGAACTTGCCCACGATGTCCTCGTACGCCTTCGCCGCATCGGCGAACTCGCAGTCGCGCTCCAGGGATCGCGCGTGCTCAAACAACTCCTGCGCCGCCCCCTGACGCCGCGCGTCCATCAGCCGCTCGCGCGCCTCGTCGAGCAGCCGCGTCTTCGGGTACTCCTCCCCCACTCGCTCATACACCTCAATGGCCTTGGCATAGTCTTTGGCCTTCTCCGCGGCCTCGGCCTCGACGAAGAGCCACTGCGTCCCAATCTCCGGCTGCAGCTCCTCCAGGAGCGCCTCGCCGTCCCGCGCCGCCCGGGTCCCCGGATAGCGCTCCAGCAGACGCCCCAGGTGGCGCTCGGCGATGAGGTACTTCTCCGCCCGTTCCGACGCCCGCGCCCGGGCCAGCATCTGCCCGGCCTTCGCCTCGCGCACGAGAGAGCGAAAGATGAGCGCCCCGGTGATCGCCAGGAGCAGGCCGACGCCCACGATGGTCCGGCGCCGGCGCCGCAGCAGCTTCCGCGCGGCCAGCTCGGCCTCGATCTGGTCCATCCGGTCCGTCTGTTGGTCTGTCTCACCAGGCATGGCAGTCGCTGCCCGGGGGCACAGCCTTACCGGCGCGCCGGAGCTGTCGCCGTCCATCCCCTCTTACCAATCGTGCACGGGCCTGCTGGTGTTCCCTGATCCTGCCGCCTGTGAGCCGCGGCTCTTGTCGGCCAAGCCGCCCGGTGGTACAGTACACGCGGCAGCCCGACCGAGGAATCGGCCCGCACTTGACGAACTCCCAAGGCCCGTAGGCGTGAATACCTGGATCACCCATGGCACGCAACACGCCTGAGCCCTATCTCAGCCTGCTCGTGAAGCCGGCCGGCCCGGACTGCAATCTGGACTGCAGCTACTGCTTCTACCGGTGCAAGGCCGACCTGTATCCCGAGACCCGCAAGCACCGCATGTCCCTGGAGGTGCTCGAGCGCTTCATCGCCGACTACCTGCGCATGCCCTTCCCCCAGGCCTCCTTCGGCTGGCAGGGCGGCGAGCCGACGCTCATGGGCCTCGACTTCTTCCGCCACGCGGTGGAGCTGCAGCGCAAGTGCGCGGCGCCGGGGCAGGTCATCACGAACGGCCTGCAGACAAACGCCATGCTCATCGACGAGGAGTGGGCCCGCTTCTGCGCCGAGGAGAACTTCCTCACCGGCGTCAGCCTCGACGGCCCCGCCGACATCCACGACTACTACCGCTTGACGCTCGGCGGCAAGCCCTCCTGGCAGCGCGTCATGGACAGCATCGAGGCGCTCAAGGAGGCCGGGGCCGAGTTCAACATCCTGTGCATGGCCACGCCGCAGAGCGCCGCGGAGCCCGAGCGCGTGTATGACTTCTTCATGGAGCACGGCCTCCACTTCCTGCAGTTCATCCCGTGCGTCGAGCGCGACCCGCGGACGGGCGACATCGCGGACCACACGGTGCGCCCGCACGATTACGGCCGGCTCCTGTGCCGCATCTTTGACCGCTGGATCGCGGGCGACTGGCAGCACGTCTACATCCGGATGTTCAACGACATGCTCATGGCCTACCGTGTCGGCACACAGCCCACGTGCATCCTGCAGCCCACGTGCCACGGCGCCATCGTGGTGGAGCACAACGGTGACTGCTACGCCTGCGACTTCTTCGTGGAGCCTGAGTGGTACCTGGGCAACGTGATGGAGACGACGCTGCGGAAGATGTCGGCCGGCGCCACCATGGCGCGCTTCCGGGAGCGCAAGCAGGAGCTCGCGGAGAAATGCCGCAAGTGCAACTACCTGTGGCTGTGCCACGGGAGCTGCGTGAAGGAGCGGCTCGTCGTCGGCAGCGCCGACTCGCCGAGTTACCTGTGCGAAGGTCTGAAGGCCTTCTTCGCCCACAGCGAGCCCGGCTTCCGCGCTCTGTCGCGCCAGATCGAGGCCGAGGAGCGCATGCAGATGCAGATGGAGGGCGCCGACGTAGCCGACCCGCGCCCGAACGACCCGTGCCCCTGCGGCAGCGGGAAGAAGTACAAGCGCTGCTGCCAGCGCCGACAGCGCGCCACCGCCTAGCGCAGGTCCCCGCCTCCAGTGGGGAGACGATGCCCGACGAGCAGAAGAGGAAGCAGCGCAAGACGATCATTTGGCTGGTGATCATCGGCGCGGCGGTGATGGCCGGCGTGACTGTGATGGCGCTGCGCTCCCTGCCTCCCCCGGGCGCCGAGATCCTCGGCCAGCCCCTCCCGGCGGAGCACGAGACAGAGCCCTGCTACGAGTGCCACCGGGGCATCCCGCCCTGGTCGGTGGCCGTGGACTTCCAGAGGCCGGAGATCCATCCCGCTGCCGGCTGCGCGGACTGCCATCAGGGCTACGGCGAGCCGGCGACATAGGCCCGGGGACGACACGGCAGGGAAGTACGGCCCAAGAGGTGAGAGGACAGACATCGTGCGGCGTCAAGCCGTCCCGGCCGTGCCGCGGCTCTGCGCAGCCGATACGACAGCCGCCAACTCCCCATCGTCGAACCACACGCCATCGCACTGCATGCAGCGGTCCACCTTCACGTCCTCGACGCCCTTGACCGGCGCCTCTCCCAACCCTACGCCGCACTGCGGGCAGCGCTTGGGGCCGACGCGGTTCCAGCCGACGCCGATGAGGTTGGGCCACCTGTCATCGGCCGCGATGAGCCTGTGCGGCACGCTCTGCACGAGGTCCGCAAACACCCCCGTGTTCATCCAGAGGCCGCCGCACGCGCGACAGGCGCGCAACTCCTTGCCGGTGAGCTTGGCCCGCACGAGCGTCTCATGGCACCGGGGGCACGCGTCCGGCCCTGATATGCGGGCCTCCTCGGCTGCCCCAGGCTGCTCGCCAACGAGCGCCGCCCCCGCCGCCCCAGCGACTACCGCCTCGGTCGGCACCGGAGTTGACGATCCCCCCGGCACGGGCACAGGGATCGGGATGGGCGGCCGCGGGGGCTCGACCGGCGTGGTCTGCGCGCCGGCGGCGGCCGGCTGGGTCGGCGTCGCATAGGCCCGCACCGAGCGCGACGCATCACTCTCATCCATGTACGCCATGCGGCTCAGGCGCTGGATGCGCTCCTCGATGGGGGGATGCGTGCTCAGGAGCCCCGCGGCGCGGCGCTCCACGGCCTTCATCGGATTCACGATGTAGAGGTGCTGGGTCGCCCGGTTGGCGACTTCGAGCGGCTCGGGGTCGCTCGATATCTTGCGCAGCGCGGAGGCGAGGCCCGCGGGGTAGCGCGTGAGCAGCGCGCCCGAGGCATCGGCGAGATACTCGCGGCGCCGGGAGGCGGCGAGCTGAATGAGCTTGGCGGCGAGGGGGGCGAGGATGGCGAGGAGGAGCGCGATGATGAGGAAGATCGCATTGCCGCCGCCGCGCCCTCGCCCCCGGCTCCGCCCACCGTACCACATGCTCCGCAGGAAGCCATCGCACAGCAGTGCGATGGTCCCGACCATCACGGCCATCATCATCATGAACAGGATATCGAAGTTGCGGATGTGGGCGATCTCGTGGGCGATGACGCCCTGCAGCTCGTCCCGGCTCAGCTTGGAGAGCAGCCCGCTGGTGACGGCGACGGCGGCCTCCTCGGGCTTGCGGCCGGTGGCGAAGGCGTTGGGCGCGGTATCGTCAATGACGTACACATCGGGCATCGGCATCCCGGCGGCGATGGACATCTCCTCGACGACGTTGATGAGCTGCGGGTGCTCGCGCTTCTGTACCTTGCGCGCCCCGCTCATGGAGAGGACGATCTTGCCGCCGCCGAAGTACGAGACCAAGCTCAGGATGATGGCGAGGCCGCCGGCGATGATGAGCCCCAGGTACCACGGCAGGCCCAGCGCCCGGCCGATGAAGTAGCCTACCACCATGAGCAGGGCGGCACAGCCGGCGACCAGGAGGATGGAGTAGTTCTTGTTGCGGTCGATCTGCTGGAACATGGGGTTACGTCAAGGAGGAAGGAGACGAAGTGCGCGCCTCTCGCCGCCTTCCGCCTTGCCCTTCTCCCTGTCCGATTGCCTCAGAACTCCACTACCGGGGCCTCGCGCTCCTCGGGTTCCTCAATCTCGAAGAACTCCTCGCGCTGGAAGCTGCACACCCCGGCAACGACGTTCGCGGGTATCTTCTGGATCTTCACGTTGTACGTCATCACGGCGTCATTATAGAACTGGCGCGCGTACGAGATCTTGTTTTCGGTGGATGTGAGCTCTTCCTGCAGCGCGAGCATGTTCTGGTTGGCCTTGAGGTCAGGGTAGTTCTCGGCCACCGCAAAGAGCTGGCGCAGCGCCCCGCTCAGAATGTTCTCCGCCTTCGCCGTGTCCGCGATGCCGGAGACGTCCACGGCCTGCTGACGCGCTTTGGTGACGTTCTCGAGCACCTCGCGCTCGTGCTGCATGTACCCCTTGACGGTGTTGACGAGGTTCGGGATGAGGTCGTGGCGCCGCTTGAGCTGCACGTCGATCTGCGCCCAGGCATCCCGCACTCGGGTGCGCCAGGTCACGAGGCCGTTATAGATGAGCACGAACCACAGTATGGCGATGACGCCGACAGCTACCACGGCGATGGTGCCTCCGAGCATTGACCCTACCTCCCACTGCGATCCTGAGCGTCGGTTGTCACTGTCTCTGCATCTTCGCGGAACACGCGGCAAGTCCTCTCGGCCGCTATGACCCTTGTACCATGGAAGCGGCGGCCCCGCTCCACGGCACCGCACGATGCGACGCGCGCGCGTTGCATCCTCGCTTTACAGGTGTTGC
Source organism: Armatimonadota bacterium (assembly GCA_050114035.1). Taxonomy (GTDB): domain Bacteria; phylum Armatimonadota; class Zipacnadia; order JAUWAU01; family JAUWAU01; genus JAUWAU01. The sequence goes on from JASFTE010000190.1 coordinate 6,680, forward strand.
ATTCGCATGCTATCATCCTCTCGCCGGTGCGTGGCATAAGTCTACTGGAGGAGGGCCGCTTTTCTCATGCGCGTCGTTGTGCAGCGGGTGAGCTCCGCGAGCGTCGCCGTGGACGGGGAGGTGGCCGGTGAGATCGGGAGAGGCCTGGCGGCCCTCGTGGGAATGGGCCCAGACGACGATGCGCGCGACGTGGAGTACATGGTTGACAAGCTGCTCGGGCTGCGCGTGTTCCAGGACGATGCCGAGAAGATGAATCTGTCGGTGTGCGACGTGCAGGGGGGGCTGCTGCTCGTACCGAACTTCACCCTGTACGGGGACTGCCGCAAGGGGCGCCGCCCGAGCTTCACCGGGGCAGCGCCGCCCGAGCGCGCCGAGCAGCTCTTCAACGATCTTGTGGCCGCGGCGTCGGGCAGGCTCCAGGGAGTCGCCGCCGGCGTCTTCGGGGCACACATGAGCGTGAGCATCACCAACGACGGGCCGGTCACACTGCTCATCGACAGCAAGCGGGAATTCTAGACGGGGAGGCAGAGGTGGGGCGGCAGGAGGTGTAGACCATGGCGGAGCTGGAGTTCACATACCAGCACGAGCTGCCGGAGGAAGAGGACCCGGAGCGCCTCGACGACTCGGCGTACCGGCGCATGCTCGCGGACGCGTACGCCGAGCGGGGACGCATGCGCGAGGCCATCCACCACTACAAGCGGGTCGCCCGGCGCCGCGGCACCCCGGCCGACACGCACACCCGCCTTGCCGACGCCTACCACGCCCACGAGAATCTGACGGCGGCCCTCAAGGCCTACAAGCGAGGGCTGGTCGCGAATCCCGACGATGCCGACGCGCACTTCAGCTACGGGGACTTCCTGCAGAGCATCGGGGAGACGCGCCTGGCCGTGCGCGCCTACGAGCGCGCCGTGGAGCTGGAGCCGGAGCGCGCCTACTACATGTGCCGCCTGGGCGAGGCATGCCTGCGCCTCGGGTGGGTCGAACGTGCCCTCGAGATCCTCAACAGCGCCGTCTCACTGGCTCCCGAGGACGGCTACTACCACTACAAACTGGCGGATGCCTACTTCAAGACCGGCCACACACGGCAGGCCATCAACAGCTACCAGCGCGCCGTGCAGTGCGCGCCGCTCGACGACTTCTATCACATCTGCCTCGCCGCCGCCCACCTGTGCGTGAAGCAGACCCGCGACGCCCGGGCGGTCTTCCGGCGCACCGTCGAGCTGCGGCCAAGGAACGCCTGCTACCACTATCTCCTGGCCGAGGTGCTCGAGATGACCGGCTCCGCGGCCGAGGCGAGCCACCACTACCGGCTCGCGGGGGACCTTGATCCATACGACCTCGACTACGTGGAGCGCGTGAAGGCGAGAGCGAACAACGGCGGCACGCGATAGAAAGCTGCACGCCTCTACCCACTCGCAGGGAAGCCCGGACATGCCCGTCGTGCAA
>JASFTE010000191.1:0-8077 GCA_050114035.1 Armatimonadota bacterium
GCTGGGCGCCGGCACGAGCCGGTGCTGCCGAAGCCCTGGGCATCCTGGGCGATCCTCGGGCCGAGAACGCCCTCAAGGCGGCGCTCCACGACAAGGCAGATTCCGTCCGCGAGAAGGCCAGGGAGGCCCTGGAGCGGATCAAGTCCGAGCCGCCGGATGGGCACTGCACCTTCTGCGGCAAGGAGATCCACGCCGGCCGCGGCATCAGGGCCATGAGCGGCGGGGGCGACGATCCATTCGCGGCGATGCAGCAGGCGGCTCAGAAGATGCTCGCTCGCAAGGTCGTCTGCCCCTCCTGCGGCGCCGTCTTCTGCCTGGAGTGTGGCAACGCCGTCGGCGTCGAGCGCGGCACGGGAAAGACCCATTGTCCCGACTGCGGTAAGGCCGTACCGTCGAGTCAGCTCATGTAGGAAGCACTTGCCGGAGGGCACCTGCCCCGCGGGGGAGAAGGACGATGCCGATCTTTGGTTTCTTGAAGGGTTCAGGCCGGAAAGAGCGAGACGAGGGGAAGCCGCAGGCATTCCCGGGAGCGGTGCACATCGCCGCTTTGCGGGCTCCGGACGGCGAGCAGCGGACGGCTGCCGCCGAAGCGCTGGCCGCTCTGGGGCAGCCGGTGGTGCCCGCGCTCCTCCTCGCCCTTCGCGATCCCGACGCGGAGGTTCGGGCCGGCGTGGCATACGCGCTGGGCAAGATCGGCGACGCACGCGCTGTAGAACCGGCGATGCCCTTGCTCGAGGACCGAGATCCGGCCGTGCGGGCAGTCGCGGCCCGGGCCCTGGGGCGCCTCGGCGACAGGCGGGCAGTCACTCCGCTCACTCAGGCGCTGCAGGACAGGTACCTCAACGTGCGGCTGCAGGCTGCGGGATCGCTGCGCGAGATTGGCGACGCCCGGTCAGTGCCCGCTCTTATCAAGGCTCTGCAGGATGCGGCCGCCCAAGTGCGCCTGCAGGCTGCCCTTGCCCTGGCCACGCTCGGCGACAAGCGAGCGGTGGAGCCGTTCATCGATTGTCTGAGGACCAGAGGCGAAAACTACGACGTCCAGATGGTGGCCATCCTTGGCCTCGGCGAGCTGGGCGACCACCGGGCGCTGGGCGTGCTGCTGGGAGCCCTGGAGGCGGATGATGCGCAGGCTCGGGCTGCCGCCGCCGAGGCGTTGGGCAAGATCGGCCTGCCGCCGGCCATGACGGGCCTGATTCAGGCGCTGGCGGACGAGGAGCCACTGGTGCGACGGAAGGCGACGGCTGCCCTGGGCGCGATCGGCGATGGACGGGCCCGCGTCTCTGTGGAGTGGACGCTGCACGACGCCGCCCCGGCGGTCCGTGCCGCGGCGCGGGAGGCGCTGGAACAGATCCGCGAACCGCCGGAACCGGCTGTCGTGCCGGGCGAGAAACCGCAGCACACCGGCACCCTTCGCAAGGGCGATCGGACGTACCGGCAGTACGTTGCTGGCGACGCGAAGAGCGCCCGAGCGTTCCTCGCCAAACGCAAGCCTGAGTACGAACTGGAGTACATCACGGTGGAGACGCCTGAGGGCATCTGGGGCAAGGACGCGGAAGGCCTCTATCTCGCGCGTCTGTTGCTGTGGCAGCGCGATCTGCGGCTCGCGCAATGTGCGGGCACTATCGTGACAGATAGGAAGAGGGAACGAGACTTTCAGTTTCAGCAGGTGGGCCAGGAGGACATCGACAACGTGGTGGTCAGAGTCCGCTGCGGGAAGTGTGAGGCCAGCTGGTTTGACGGCGTCGGCTACCAGGGAGAGACGGTGGTCCGCTGCCCTGAGTGTCGCACCCACAACCTGGTAAGGATGAAGATCACGGCTCTATGTAGGGAGTGTGGGTACGAGTGGCGCTACGGGCTCGATGACCCTGGCGTGTCCTGTCCTCGATGCCGACGGAGACGGGGAGCGGAGGCGGCCCTGGAAGGAGAGAAGGAGCTGAGAATAGAGTACGGCGGGGACGGCCGGCCGTGAGCACGGCACACATGCAGCCGGGAGACGACCTCGGCCTCGGCGGTGGACGGCGATAGCGCAGTGAATTCGGGCCCCCAGACGTTTCGCGTCTTCGTCAGCTCGACCTTCAGCGATCTGAAGGCGGAGCGCGACGCCTTGCAGCGTCACGTCTTTCCTCGCCTGCGGGAACTGTGCGTGGCGCACGGCGCCCGCTTCCAGGCCATCGACCTGCGCTGGGGCATCAGCGAACAGGCCTCGCTCGACCAGCAGACGATGCCGGTCTGCCTGCGCGAGATCGCCCGCTGCCAACATGCAACGCCCAGACCGAACTTCATACTTCTGTTGGGCGACCGCTATGGCTGGCGGCCGCTTCCGGCCGAAATCCCGGCCGACGAATTCGATGAGATCACCGGGGGCACCGTCGAGGAGCACATGGAGAGGTTGCTTGCCACATGGTACCGGCGCGATGAAAATGCCGTACCGGCGGTGTACTGCCTAGAGCCGCGCAGCGGGCGGTACGAAGATTATGGCGTGTGGGAAGTGGACGTCGAGCGCCCACTGCGGGAAGCGCTGGTACGCGCCGTTGAGACACTCCAGCTGAGCGACGACGCGCGCCTCAAGTATGAGGCATCGGCCACCGAACGGGAGATCGTGCACGGCGCCCTGGGCGTGGCTGACGCCGGCGAGCACGTCTTCGGCTTCTTTCGCCGCATCGAGGGCCTACCCGACGACGAGCGAGCCTGGGCCTATGTGGACCTGGACGAGACGGGGACGGTCGACGACGAGGCGCAGCGCCGACTCCGCCAGCTCAAGGCCCGCCTGGCGGACCACCTGCCGGGCAACATCCACCGGTACGCGGCCCGATGGAGCGGCCAGGGGATCACCAGCGAGCATCTCAAGGCGCTTTGCGAGGACGTCTACGAGGCGCTGTCCTCCGTCATCCTGGCGGAGCTCGCCCGCCAGAGGGAAGAAGACGCCCTCGAGCGGGAGAACGCTGCCCACGAATCCTTTGGCGAGGAGCGCCGGCGGTTGTTTACCGGCCGGGGAGACGCCCTGCGGGCCATTGGCGACTACCTTCAGGGTGCAGCGCCTCAGCCGCTCGCCATCGTCGGCGACGCTGGATCCGGTAAGTCTGCCCTGCTGGCCCAGGCAGCGGCGCAGGCGCGCGCCGCTCATCCGGACGCCGAGGTGCTCGTCCGCTTCATCGGTGCCACCCCGTCCTCGACCGATGGCCGCCTTCTGCTCACTGATCTGTGCCGGCAGGTGGACCGTCTCTACGGCAGCGATGAGACCACCCTTCCCGACGACTATCTGGGCCTCTGTGAGGCCTTCTTGCGCCGTCTGGGGCTGAGCACGGCCGACCGTCCGCTGCTCCTCTTCCTGGACGCAGTAGATCAACTCTCGGCCGCGGACAACGCCCGTGCTCTGGTGTGGCTCCCGGCCACACTGCCGGAGCACGTTCGTCTCGTGGTGTCGACGATCGGCGGGCAGCAGGAGTCCCTGCTGCGGAGAAAGCTGCCACAGAGCCACATTCACGTCCTGTTACGAATGGGACCCGAGGAAGCCGAGCAGTTGCTGGACTGCTGGCTCGACCAGGCCGGGCGGCGTCTGCAGCCGGGGCAGCGGCGAGAAGTGCTGACCAAGTTTGCCAGCAGTGGGCTGCCTCTCTACCTGAAGCTGGGCTTTGAAGAGGCTCGCCACTGGAGATCGTACACGGCGCCGCTGGAACTGGCGGACGACATCGGCGGCCTTCTCGACGCCTTCTTCGCACGGCTGGTGGCCGAAGTCAGACACGGCCAAGCGCTGGTCGACAGCAGTCTTGGTTACCTGGCGGCAGCGAGGAACGGCCTGACCGAAGATGAGCTTCTGGATCTGCTGTCGGCCGATCAGGCGGTGATGGACGATTTTCACCGCCGCTCGCCGAAATCGCCGGCGGTGGATCGCCTGCCCGTTGTCGTTTGGTCCCGCCTTTACGGCGATCTGGAGCCGTACCTGACGCAGCAGCAGGCCGACGGGACGACGACGCTGACTTTCTATCATCCGACGACGTTTGGTCAGGCCGTGCGGGCCGCGTTCTTGCAGAACGAACGCGAACAGGAACGCCACCGGATCCTGGCCGGCTATTTCGCGGCGAGGCCGCTGACGCAGATCGGTCCAGACGGCGCAATTCAGCGCGAGCTGCGCAAGCTCGCTGAGCTTCCGTACCAGCAGGCCCGGGCAGGCATGTGGCCGGAAATGCAGGAGACGCTGACTGACCTCCGCTTCTTGCAGGCCAAGGTCAGCACCACGGGTCCACGGTCGCTGATGGGCGACTACGACGAGGCATTTCGGGCCGGCTATCGAGGCCACGATCTCGTGTCCGTGCGAGAGGCGCTTCGCCTTTCGGAGCACATCACGTCCGCGGATGCGCAGCAGCTGGCGGGACAGCTCGCGGGGCGCATCGTGGACAGAGAGTCGCCGGCGATACGGCGGCTGCTGGAGCGGCTGGAGGCCTGGCGGGAGACTCCGTGGTTGCGCCCGCTGCTGCCCAGCCTGATGCCAACCGGCGGGCCGCTGCGCCACACGCTGCAGTGGCATGATGCGCGCATCCAATCCCTGGCCGTGACACCCGACGGTCGGCTGGCCGTCACCGGTGGGGACGACGCCACGCTGACCGTATGGGATCTCCAATGTCGTGAGGTCCTGATGAGGTTGGCCGGCCACACCGATGCGGTCCGGGACGTCGCGCTGACGGACGATGGACAGCTGGCAATCTCTGCCTCGGCCGACGAGACAATCAAGGTGTGGGATCTACCCCGTGCCTCCGAGCTGCGAACCCTGGTGGGGCACGAGCACACGGTCAACGGGGTGGCGTTGACGCCCGATGGCCGACACGTCATCTCAGCGTCAGCGGATGAAACACTAAAGGTGTGGGAATTGCCCAGCGGCACGCTGCTGCGCACACTGAGAGGGCACACTGACTGGGTGCGCGCAGTAGCCGTGACCCCAGACGGCACGCGTGCTGTCTCCGCAGGCGATGACCAGACAGTGCGACTGTGGGATCTGGACGATGGATCGCTATTTGCGACGCTGTCCGGCCACAGACATCGCGTCTACGACGTGGCGATTGTGCCTGGTGGAAAGCGTGCCATCTCGGCCAGCGCCGACAGGCACCTCATCGTCTGGGATCTGGAAGGTGGGCGGGCGCTGCGGACGCTGCGCGGTCATGGGGACCGGGTGCACGCCGTTGCCGTGATGCCCGATGGGCAGCGGCTCGTTTCGGGCTCCGCGGACCGGACGATCAAGCTGTGGGATCTCAACCGGGGTGTCGCGCTGCGCACCCTGAGGGGCCATACGAAGACGGTATCGGGCCTGGCCGTCACAGCGGACGGGCGGCGCATTCTGTCCGCCTCTGTCGATGGCACGCTGCGAATCTGGGATCCGGAGCGCGCGGCCGGGAGCGCCCCCCATTTGGGCCATCCGGGGTGGGGCGTTCAGGGACTGGCTGTCTCTCCCGACGGGCGACACCTCATCTCCGCCTCGGCCGACAACACGCTCAAGGTCTGGGACCTGGAACAGGGGACTGAGCTGGCCGCGCTGACGGGTCACAGCGGCAGTGTGAATGCGGTCGCCGTCACGCCGGACGGCCGGCGTGCCGTCTCAGGCTCGCGCGACCGGACGATCAGGGTGTGGGACTTGAAGCAAATGCGGGTGACTGACACGTTGCGGGGGCACACCGGTTGGGTCAACGACATTGCCGTCACGCCGGATGGACGGCGCGCTATCAGCGCCTCCCACGATCAGTCTCTGTCCGTGTGGGATCTGGAGCGGGGGAACGAAATCTGCCCCCTGATGGGTCATCGGGGAGACGTCACCGGCGTCGTCGTGTTTCCGGATGGCAGGCGCGCTGTGTCGGTGGCTTTCGACGGCACGCTCATCGTGTGGGATCTGCAGAGCGGCCGGCCCATTCGCGAGGCGACTGTCGACGGCGGACTGTTCAGGGGCGTGGCGCTCTTGCCGGGTCGAGAGCGGGCGGTCACGGCTTCGGACGACGGTACACTCCGGCTCTGGGATCTGGACGAGGGTACCGTCGCAGAGGCGTCAAAGGGCCACAGCGGCTCGATCAACTGCGTGACCGTCTCGCCGGATGGCCAGTGGATCGTTTCGGCCTCGCGGGATCAGAGCGTGAGAGTCTGGGATTGCCATCTGGCCCGGTGTGTGACCACGTTCACCGGCGAGAGCCCCATGCAGGCCTGTGCCGTAGCTCCGGGCGGCGCCACGATCTTCGCCGGGGAGGGCCAGGCTCGGATCCACATCCTGCGACTGATGGGGGTCGGGAACATCCGCGTCTGAGGCAACCGGCCGTCAATCCCCGCCGCTGAGCGCCAGCTGACACGTTGGCCCCCGTCCCACACTCTTCACGCCAAGCCGGCCCCGAGCCGCGCCTCGGTCGAAATCCTCGAACTGTGCAGCACGTCCTGGACACCGCGCGGCGACTGGTTGACAGGCGGGAACGGCAGCGGTATACTGTTTCATAGTTGGACACGTGCGGCAACGGCAAAGGACCTTGCTGAGCATGAGACTCGCAAGCCCCTGGTCCGGCATTCAAATCACTCGGTCACCACCGGTCAACCTGGTTGGCTCTACGTCTGGATCTTCAACGACCCTGTCCGCAGCCACAGACATCACCCGTGTGGCGCGAAGGGTGCACCCACAATCGCGAGTGACGGCCTCAATGACGTCCCGGAATGCCTGTTATCGGTTCAGCATTGGGATGATTGAGGTTGAGGCCCTCTGAGTGAAGCCCCGCCCTGGCGCTGGGGTTTCTTGTTGGGTGGGCCTGGCTGCCCACACTCAGTCCGTTCGAACGGCTACCTCAATGGATGACCACGTCAAGTCTCTTGTAAGCAATGAGTGGGTGGTCGCGGCGCCGGCCGGCAGTACTCTATCGCACGGGATATGTATCAGTTCTGAAGGCGAGAGGGCAGCAATGCTCGAGCTAGTCACCAATGGAGCCGAGGTAAGCAATCAGCACCGGCTGTTTACGGGACGATTGTGTCAGGAGCTTTCGCGGATGATGCCTTCTCGGCAGGACTTGCTGCGCGAGAACTCCCTGTTCGGCTTGGAAAGGCGGCTGGGCGCCGCAGCAGACGGCTTCACGTAGCTGCGCTCGGTCGCAGGGCCGGCGAAACCGCGAAGGTGGTCGGAGCGCGCCCTCCGGGCGGCCGACTGCATCTCTAGATCGAACGGCACCGCAGCTCTACGTCGCGACAACTCCGAACCGCCACGCCGTCGCTGCCGGTAGCGAGACAGACCGCTGACGACAAGGTGGGTCGAGTCGGAACCTCCAACCAGACGCCAGGGCCTGGTCTAATCCGCTTGATCAAGACGCACCCGGGCGCCGCGACTGTCCAGTGAGTCGGTCGTCCACAACTGGGATGGGACAGCGACTTGCAGTCCCTATCCTCGATCACACCGCTAGATCCGCGGTTCTAACACGTACCTGCCATTAAGAAGAGCACCTTGTCTTACCTTAAACGCGATCTTGAGTTGATTCGTACGGCATAGACTCCAGGCTCCAGACTGCGCTTCTGGCGTTTTCTGTGAGGATGCTGCGAGAACTGAGGGGGACCAAGGAAGCCCTCGGTCCAGAGGGTTGGGAGGCTGAGATGCAGTGTCCGAAGTGCGAATACGATTGTCCACCGGACTTCGCCTTTTGTCCCAGATGCGGCACAGCGTTGCAGCAGACCTGTGTGCAGTGCGGTTTCCAGGCGCCGCCCGACTTCGCCTTCTGCCCCAAGTGCGGCACAGGACTTGGAGCGCCTGCGCCCACAGCGGCTGCCGGGCCAACTCCCGACACCGCCCCCGACCGCCTCCAACGCCTGGTGCCCAAGGAGTTCGCCGAGCGGCTGCTGGCCACGCGCGGGCAGGTGCAGGCCGAACGGCGCATGGTGACGATCCTGTTCTCCGATTGCAAGGGTTCCACGGCCATGGCCGAGGGGCTGGACCCCGAGGACGTGATGGAGATCATGGACGGGGCCTTCGACGTGCTGATCGAGCCCATTTATCGCTACGAGGGCACGCTGGCCCGCCTGATGGGGGACGCGATCCTGGCCTTCTTCGGCGCGCCCATCGCCCACGAGGACGACC
>JASFTE010000192.1:0-8071 GCA_050114035.1 Armatimonadota bacterium
TCTGTGACGATATGCGTGGACTCCGGGATGCGTGCGACCCCGCACTGTCCGAACACGAGGACCGATGAGTTGCTCCCCGGCGTGGTGCCGAGCGGTCAGTGCCAGATCCACGGGGCTGCCGTACCGGAGTAGGAACCACCGGGCGGGCGTTCGGGGTCAGTGTGCCTCCTGCGGTCCCTCGGACGTCAGTGAGACCGATGGACGAGCGTGATCTGAGAATCAGGATCGGCGTACTGCGCGTGCTTGGGGCGCTCGCGTTTGCCGTGCTCGTGGGACGGCTGTGGTCGCTGCAGATCGCCCGGTGGGACGTCTTCGAGCGCGATGCCGCCGGCAACCGGACCAAGGCGATACGCCTGAGCGCCAATCGCGGCGTCATCTACGACCGCGAGGGGCGCCCCCTCGCGGTCAACAGAGCTGCCTACGACGTGAAGCTGCGGACCGAGCCGTTGACCGAGGATGAGCGGCGCGAGTTGCTCATCGCCCTGAGCGAGGCGCTGGACCCGACTGACGAGGAGCTGCTGGAGCTGCAGAGACTGCTCGGCGAGGCGCCCACACTCGACGGCACGCTGCTGGCCGAGAACATCAGCCGGGATCGCGTCGCCCGCCTGCAGGAGCGCTTCCCGCCGCCCGTGGGGATCGAGGTCGTGGAGCGCGCCAGCCGGTACTACCCGCGTGGCAATGTGGCTGCCCACGTGCTCGGCTACGTGGGGAGGATCACTGAGGGTGAGCATGACGACTTCTCCGAACGTGTGGCAGCCTCGCGCTTCGCACTGAACGGGCCGTCGTCGTCGCCAGTTCCCAGGAACGGCCCCGCGTCCGCTGCCCCAGCGCGGGCCACGCCAGAGCGTATCTACTTCAGCGATTCGGTCATTGGCAAGAGCGGCGTGGAACGCGCCTGCGAGTTCGACGACGAGTATGGCCCCATCTTGCAGGGCTGCACCGGCCAGCGGTTCATTGAGGTGGATGCGGGGATGAACTTCAGCCGGACGCTCGCGGAGCGCCCGCCCCAGCCCGGCGCGAGCGTGTACCTGACCATAGATCTTGAGCTGCAGCAGGTGCTTGAGCGGAAGCTGGAGGAGGCGGTGGAGCAGAGCGGCAGCGTGGCGGCGGCAGTCGTGCTGGATGCCACCAGCGGCGAGGTCCTGGCGCTGGCGAGCAAGCCAAGCTTCGATCCCAACCGGTGGATAAGCGGCTGGACGCAGGAGGAGTACGAGGCGTTCCAGCAGGATCCCCGCAGACCCGAGCTCAATCAGGCCATCGCCGGCGCATACCCACCTGGTTCGGTCTTCAAGGTCATAACGGCAGCGGCGGCGCTGCGCGCGGGCCGTATCACGCGGGAGACGACCTTCGAGTGCCGGGGCTCCATGCGCGTTGGGCCCCGCCTGTTCAACTGCCTCGGGAAGCACGGCCGCGTCAGTCTGTATCGGGCCATCGAAGAGTCGTGCGACATCTATTTCTACAACATCGCCTTCAAGGCAGGCCTCACCGTGGATGAGCTGCGCGCATGCGCGCGAGAGTTCGGGTTCGCCGCCATGACGGGCGTTCGTCTCGCCGGCGAGCGTCCCGGCCTCATTCCCACCAGGGACTGGCATCAAGACTACTACGGAGAGCGATGGGGACTTGGTCACACGGCTATCGCTGCCATCGGACAGGGCGATGTCAAGGTGACGCCGTTGCAGGTGGCGGTGGCCACGGCGGCGATCGCGAATGGCGGCGACGTGCTGCGGCCCCGGCTTCTCAAGGGCATCAGTTGGCCAAACGGCGTGAGGCCTGACGTGGCGCCGGACCGTGAGGTCGTCCACCATGTGGATGTATCCCCGGGGATCCTGGCGCACGTGCGGGAGGGGATGCGCCGGGTAGTCGCCGGCGACCGGGGGACCGGCAGAGCGGCGCGCATTCCCGGCGTGCAAGTGGCAGGCAAGACTGGCTCGGCCCAACGAAAGCCGTCTGATCCGAAGACACACGCGTGGTTTGCCTGCTTCGCGCCCGCGGAAAGCCCCAAGTACGTGTGCGCCGTCTTCGTGGCGCTGTCGGGGTACGGCGGCGAAGTGGCTGCACCCATCGCCCGGGCCGCCATGGCCAAGCTCTTCAACGTTGCGCCTCCTGCGCAGGACGAGGCCCCAACCGAGCACCTGGCGGATGCGCGATCAGGCCCCGCGGGTTCGCCCAGCGATCGAACGTGACAAGGTGATGTCAGTGACGCGGACGCAGTCGGAGGCGCTGCATTCTCGAGCGCAGCAACTGATGCCGGGGGGCGTGAACAGCCCGGTGCGCGCGTTCCGAGCCGTCGGCGGCGTCCCGGTGTTCATCGACCGGGCGCAGGGCTCCCGGTACTGGGATGTTGACGGCAACGAGTACATCGACTACGTGTGCTCGTGGGGGCCGCTGATCCACGGCCACGCGGCTGACCTCGTCATCGATGCCGTGGCCGAGGCGGCCGCGGGGGGGACGAGCTTCGGTGCACCGACGGCTCGGGAAATCGAGATGGCCGAGCTGGTCGTGGAGGCATGCCCGTCGGTTGACATGGTGCGCATGGTGAACTCGGGCACCGAGGCCGTGATGAGCGCCATCCGGGCCGCGCGGGGCTACACGGGACGCGACAAGGTCGTCAAGTTCATCGGCTGTTGGCACGGGCACGCCGATGGGCTGCTGGTCAAGGCCGGCTCGACGGGGATGACCTTCGGCATTCCGGACAGCGCCGGGGTGCCGGCAGGCTACGCCGAGAGTACGGTGCTCGCCCGGTTCAACAGCCTCCAGGACGTGGAAGCGACGGCCGGCGAGGCAGGCGAGCAGATCGCTGCCATCGTCGTCGAGCCCGTCGCGGGCAACATGGGAGTGATCCCGCCCGCGGAGGGGTTCTTACAGGGGCTGCGCCGCATCGCCGATGCGCACGACATCGTGCTCATCCTCGACGAGGTAATCACGGGATTCCGCGTCGCCTACGGCGGCGCGCAGGAGCTCTACGGGGTGCGGCCGGACATGACGACCTTCGGCAAGATCGTGGGCGGCGGCCTGCCCGTGGGCGCGTACGGGGGGCGGCGCGACATCATGGAGTGTGTTGCGCCGCTCGGCGACGTGGTGCAGGCGGGGACGCTTGCGGGCAACCCCATCGCCATGGCCGCTGGCATCGCCACCATCAGGGCGCTGCAGGAAGATGGGACGTACGAGCGGCTGGAGGAGCGCTCCGCCGCTCTCGCCGACGGTCTCTCCAAGGCGGCCGACGAGGCCGGAGTGACGGTGACGCTCAACCGCGTCGGCTCCATGATGTCCCCCTTCTTCTGCGCCGGCCCGGTGACCGATGCCGACGGAGCGGCAGCGTCAGACGGCGAGCAGTATGCCACGTTCTTCCATGCCATGCTGGACCGGGGTGTGGCGCTCGCCCCCTCCAAAGCCGAGGCCGCGTTCGTGTCCACGGCCCATACGGACGAAGACATAGATCTGACCATCGAGGCGGCACGCGACAGCTTCAGCGCTATCTAGAACGCTCAGACCTCTGTCCCACCCGTGCGCGTCGGGGCCATCCCGGCGCGAGTGTATGCCATGCCTCAGGATCCGATCCGCGTTGGGACCCGCGGCAGCAAACTGGCCCTCATACAAGCTCGCGCGGTCATCGGCGCGCTGCGCACGCACTCGCCCGGAATCGGGTTCGAGGAGCACATTCTCACGACAACCGGCGACCGGGTGACCGGTGCGCCCTTGAGCCAGATCGGCGCCGTGGGCCTGTTCACGAAGGAGATCGAGGCGGCGCTGCTCGGCCGAGAGATCCACGTCGCGGTCCACAGCGCCAAGGACGTGCCCACGACGCTGCCCGACGGGCTCTGCCTCGTGATCATACTCGAGCGCGAAGATGCGCGCGATGTGCTCGTGCTCCGCGAGGCCGCGGCCGTCGCCCACGGGGCTCCCCTCGACGCCCTCTGCGAGGGCGCCACGGTGGGCACGAGCAGCGAGCGGCGGAAGGCCCAGCTCCTGCATCAGCGGCCGGACCTGCACGTCGTGCCGCTGCGGGGGAACCTGGACACGCGCCTGCGGAAGCTCGATGCGGAGCGCCTGGACGCAATCGTCGTCGCTGCCGCGGGGCTGGCGCGCATGGGAATCAGCTCCCAGCAGGCTGTGCCCATGCCGATTGACATGTGCGTTCCCGCCGCCGGCCAGGGCGCACTGGCGGTCGAGCTCCGGCGCGACGACGGGCGCCTGACCGAGCTGGTGTCCTCCCTGCGGCACGAGCCGACGGTTGCCTGCGTCGCCGCGGAGCGCGCCGCACTGGCGACGCTGGGCGGCGGCTGTCCGGTGCCCATCGGGCTGCACGCGCGCATCGTCAATGGCCGACTGCGGCTGCAGGCCGTGGTCGCTGAGACCACGGGGGAGCAACTGGTCCGGGCCGGTGGCAGTGGGCCCCCGGAAGACGCGGAGCGCATCGGCAGCCAGGTGGCGCAGGAGCTGCTGGGCCGTGGTGCGCGGGACATGATCCGTGCCGCTGAGAATGGGGGAGGTGCGGGAGCTTGACCGCACCTCGCAGGTGCGTCATGGAAACAGAAGGCGATTGAGCGAAATAGTCAGGACAACGCATGTGGCCGATGCCGAGTCACCGCCGTGGCGGTCTCGCCGAGCTGAGCGCGGCCCCGCAGGAGACGTTTGACAGCACCAGGCAAACGTAGCTATACTGCCCCAGACAAGAGCACGAGCGGGGCTTTCGTCCTGTCACCCCTGCTCGTGGGCACGCCGCCGATTCAGGCGCCCCCGAGCGGGGCCTCCCCCGAACGATAGAGAGTAGGTCTGATGCTGACGCCCTTTCCCGAGGGCTACGAATACGTAGCCGTGTTCGCCGTCGCCAGCGTGGCCTTCGCCGTGCTGTGCCTGGTCATAGCCTGGTTCCTCCGCCCTTCGGACCCCTACGCTGAGAAGCTCCTGACGTACGAGTGTGGTTACACGCCCAAGGGTTTTGCCTGGGTGCCACTCAACTTCCACTACTACATTCTCGCCCTGATATTCGTCGTGTTCGACGTCGAGATCGTCTTCCTATTCCCGTGGGCCATGGTCTTGCGGGAGCTGGGAATGCTGGCCCTGCTCGAGATGGCCGTCTTCCTCGGCATACTACTGGCGGGCTTCGCCTACGCCTGGCGCATGGGGGCACTGCGATGGGTCTAGGCCAACGGATGCTGGCGCGAGCCGAGCGCTCGCCGACGCTCTGCCGCGTGCCGGGCTTCCGCGTCGTCATCGGGCAACTGAATACCTTCCTCAAGGTGGCGCGCGAGGCGTCCCTGTGGCCCATGAGCTTCGGTCTGGCGTGCTGCGCCATCGAGATGATGGCCACCGGCGCGTCGCGCTACGACCTGGACCGATTCGGCGTGTTGTTCCGCGCCACTCCGCGCCAGTCCGACGCCATGATCGTCGCGGGCCGGGTCGCCGTGAAGATGGCCCCGATGGTGCAGCGCCTGTACCACCAGATGCCCGAGCCGCGCTACGTCATCGCCATGGGCGGCTGTGCCTCCCGCGGGGGGCCCTTCTACCACGACTGCTACAGCGTCGTGAAGGGCGTGGACGAGCTCCTGCCCGTGGACGTGTACATTCCCGGCTGCCCGCCCCGGCCCGAGGCGCTCATCCAGGGCATACTGGAGCTGCAGCGCAAGATCCACGCCGAGCCGATCGACGCCCACGAGTAGCCCGGGCGATGGCCGCGGTCCTTGGTTGCCGCCGACCGGAGCACGGCATGTCATCAGCGAATCTCCAATCAGTCCTGTCCGAGCGCTTCCCGGAGGGGCTATCTGACGTTGGCGGCGGCGAGAAGTCCTACCGCGCCACGGTAGCTCGCGACGCGCTGCCTGAGGTGTGTCGAACGCTGAGGGACGATTTCGGGTTCGACTACCTGGCGTGCCTCGCCGGCCTGGACCGGGAGGAGTGCGTCGAGGTCGTGTACTACGTCTATGCGATTGCCGCAGATCTCGAGGCAGTGCTGCGCGCGGAGGCGCCGAAGGACGATTGCCGCGTGCCGAGCGTGTCGCATGTATGGCGGGCGGCGCTCTGGCACGAGCGAGAGACGGCGGAGATGCTCGGCGTCACCTTCGAGGGGCACCCGGATCCGCGGCATCTGCTCCTGCCCGAAGGCTGGATCGGCCACCCGCTGCGCAAAGACTACGAGCCCACGCCCGACTACACCCGACCAAGCCAGCTCGATCCCGACGTGTGGGCCGAGTTCACCCGTCGTGTGCAGCAGGAATACTAGGATGGGCCAGCACCGATAGCCGCACACAGCCGCCATGACCAGCACGCACACGGAAGAAGCGCCGGCTCCGATAGCAACGGAGATCCTCACGCTGAACGTGGGCCCGCAGCACCCCAGCACCCATGGGGTGCTGCGAGTTCTGGCCAAGCTCGATGGCGAGATCATTCGCCACGCCGAGCCCCACATCGGCTATCTGCACTCCTCGTGCGAGAAGATCGTCGAGAACCGCACGTATCCCCAGTGCGTGCCGCTCCTCGATCGGTTCGACTACCTGTCGGCTCTGTTCTACGAGCTGGCCTTCGTTCGCGCGGTCGAGGAGCTCATGGAGATCGAGGTGCCGGAGCGGGCCCGGTACCTGCGCACCATCACGTGCGAGCTGAACCGGATCGCCAGCCACCTGGTGTTCGTCGCCACCTTCGCCCTCGACCTGGGCGCCACCACGGTGTTCCTGTACTGCTTCCGCGACCGGGAGATCATCCTCGACATCCTGGAGGAGCTCACCGGGGCGCGGCTCACCTACAACTACTTCCGCATCGGCGGGTGCGCGGCCGATGTGCCCCCGGGGTTTCTCGACGAATGCCTGCGGTTCGTGGAGTACCTCCCCGATCGGTTGCAGGAGATCGATCGCATACTGACGGGCAATCGGATCTTCCTGGCACGCACCCGCGACATCGGCAGGATTGCGGCCGCCGACGCCATCAACTGGGGCTGCAGCGGGCCGATGCTTCGCGGATCGGGCGTGCCCTTCGATTTGCGGAAGGCGGCGGCGTACGAGGCGTACGCGGCGATGGACTTCGACGTCTGCACTCGGGACGAGGGCGACGTGCTGGCGCGCTACCTCGTTCGGCTGGACGAGATCGGCGAGAGCCTGAAGATCATCGAGCAGGGAGTGAATGCGCTGCCCGACGGCGAGATCCGTGCCAAGGTGCCGCGGCGCATTCGCCCCCCGGAGGGGCAGACGTACGCGCGCGTCGAGTCCCCTCGGGGCGAGCTCGGGATGCTCGTGGCGAGCGACGGCAGCGACAGCCCGTACCGCGTGAAGGTCCGAGCCCCGTCCTTCTGCAATCTCGCGACGCTGCCGGCACTGGCCAAGGACCACCTCGTGGCCGATCTCGTGGCGATCATCGGGAGCATCGACATTGTGCTGGGGGATGTGGACCGGTAACGGGCGTACCGTTGAGCCTGGGAAAGACCATGATCTGCTTCGCGGGTGCAATAGTCGATGAGGTGGCCCGGCGCATCGCCGGCGCCTGCAAGGCCGTGGGCGTTGAGCTGCAGGCCGGCGAGGTCATTGGCATCGGTGAGACGCTGTTCGCCGCCTTCATCATCATCGTGGTGCTTGTCCCGATCACGGCACTCGTGCTCATCTACGTGGAGCGCAAGATCTCGGGCCACATACAGGATCGGCTCGGGCCCATGCGCGCCGGGCCCAAGGGCATCCTGCAGACCGTCTTTGATGCCGTGAAGCTTCTGCTCAAAGAGGACATCATCCCGAGGGACGCCGACCAGCGGCTGTTCACCCTTGCGCCGATTCTCGTCTTCTGTCCGGCCTGCATCGTGCTCGTGACGCTGCCCTTCGGCAACGGGGTGTGGGCGGCGGATCTGAACCTGGGCATCGTGTTCATTGCGGCCTTCTCGAGCCTCACGGTGCTCGGGATCATCCTGGCGGGCTTCGCCTCGAACAACAAGTGGTCGCTGCTCGGCGCCCTGCGGGGCGCTGCGCAGTTGATCAGCTACGAGATCCCCATGGGGCTGGCCATCGTGGCGGCCGTCATGATGGCCGGGGACATGAAGCTGAGCAGCATCGTGCAGGGCCAAGAGACCCACTGGTTCATCTGGCGCTACCCGGGC
>JASFTE010000193.1:0-8066 GCA_050114035.1 Armatimonadota bacterium
TGGTTCCTGTTCATGCGGCGCCGTTGAAGTGGGCGTCAATCTGTTCCCAGGCGGCCTTGATGCCGTGCGAGACCGGTCCGTCGTCGAACTCGACCACGGGCCGCTGCGCGGCCATCGCCCGGGTGACCACATCGTCAAAGGGCAGCTCGGCGAGCACGGCTATGCCGTGTCCGTGGCAGAAGGCCCGTATCTGTTGTCCGTTCTCCTGGTTGATGTCCGCCTTGTTGATTATGGCCGCGGCGGGAAGCTGGAAGTGTGAGGCAAGCTGGACAACGCGCTCCATGTCGTGCATGCCCGACAGCGTTGGCTCGGTGACCACGAGGGCGAGGTCAACGTCCGCCAGGGCGGCCGTTGCCGTGCAGCCGATGCCCGGCGGGCCATCGATCAGGACCGTGCGGCGGCCGTCGCGCATGGCGATATCCTCGGCGAGCTGTCTCACCCTCGTGACCAGCCTGCCAGAGCTCTCGGCGGCCGGCAGCAGCCTGGCGTGCACGAATGGGCCGTACCTGGTCTCGGAGACGTAGGCGTGGCCGTTGACGATGGGCTCCAGCCGGAGCGCACCGTTCGGACACGCCAGCACGCAGAGCCCGCAGCCCTCGCAGGACAGCGCATCGACGGCATCGAGCGTGATGGCCTCGAAGCGGCACTCCCGCTCGCACGCCCCGGCCCCGCGACACTTCGCCGGGTCTCGGACGGCCACTTTCGCGCCGTGGAACTCCTGCTCCTCCAGCACCGTCGGATCGAGGAGCAGATGGAGGTTGGCCGCGTCCACATCGCAGTCGGCCAGGACGACGCCGTCTGCCAGCGCAGCGAGGGATGCGAGCACGGTGGTCTTACCCGTTCCGCCTTTGCCGCTGACGACCGTGAGTTGCTTCATGGCCTGCACCGCTGGATCTCGATCGTGTTCACGGCAGCATGGAGCGGCCGGCCTCCGCGCTCCGGTGGTGGGCCTCAACAGGCGCGCATTGCGGAGGCCGGCCGCCACGGTGTAACGTCGTTGCTCAGGCGACTACCACATCCGCATGCCCCGGCCACCCCAACCACCCCGTCTGCCCCGCATTCCTCTGCCGCCGAAGGGCATGCGCATCCCGAAGCCCATGGCGAACGGGCGGTACGTGTACGCAGCGGCGTATGGGTGCATCCCCGCGGGCGGGAATGCCTGCCCGTGGAATGGCGGGACCATGCCGTAACCCGTTGCCGACACGCCACCGTACCCTCCCATCCCGTAGGGCCCCCAGGGGAGCATGCGCGGTGCATACGCCCCGTATCCGAAGGAGGGATAGCCACCGGCGTGCACCGGGCTGTAGGGATTGCACCATCCTCGTCCCCCGCCTGTCATGGGTCCCATGCCTGCGGGACCTGTCCCGTCCAAGCCTGGCATCGTCATTGCCTCCTTGTGCTGTGTGGCATGGCCTGGCACGCAAGCCGTGCCATCCGGCTCTCTATCGCTGCCGGGTCATCTGGCCCCCACACTTGGGGCACTTGGCCTGGTAGCAGGGCACGCCGCGCTCATGCGGCGCCGTGGCGCCACAGCTCGGGGACACACAGTTGCCGCCGGGGCCCATGCCCATGCCGCCCATGCGCCCTCGGCCGCCGCCGCGGCCCATGCCCTGTCCCTGCCCGCTGCCCTGTCCACGACCCGTGCCTCCGCCGCCTCCCGTGCCCTGTCCTCGGCCGGCGCCTTGTCCTCTTCCTGATCCACGTGGCATCTATCTCACCTCCGATACGCTGAGTTGGCTCTCGATTGTCGCGAACATCCCGCAGAACAGCCCGACCCGCTCCGGGAACGCCTGCGTGAGCGTCTCGCCGCGGGAGTACGCCTCTGCTATCTCGCGCCGCTGCGGGATGCGGAGCAGCACCGGCAGACCCTCTTGCTCGCAGTACTGCTCCACGCCGGCGTCACCGACGCCGTCGCGGTTGATGACGATCCCGCACGGCACGCCCAGGCTGCGGCACGTGTCCACAGCGGCCCGCAGGTCGCTGAGGCCGAAGGGCGTGGGCTCAGTGACGAGAATGCAGTAGTCGCTGCCCTCGATGCTCTCTTGCATGGGGCACGCCGTGCCTGGGGGCGCGTCAATGATGGCGAGCGCCCCGGGATGAATGTGCTGCTTCACCGCCTTCGTCACCGGACCACTGCGCTGCTCGCCGACGTTGACACGCCCCTCGCAGAAGAGGATGCCGTCGGTTGTGCCGCCGATGGCCAGGGCGCCCACGTTCCGCTCGATCTCACTGATGGCGTCCACGGGGCACACGTAGCTGCAGGCGCCGCACCCGGAACAGAGGTTGGGGAACGTGAGCACGGCGTCGCGAATGACCGCGATGGCGCTGAACTGGCACGCCTCGGCGCACCGACCACAGCGTGTGCATGCTGCCTCGTCCACCTGCGGCACCAGGATGTGCACCGGCTGCCGCTCGGCGATGCGCGGGTGCAGGAGAATATGCGCGTTCGGCTCCTCGACGTCGCAGTCCAGGAGCTGCACATCGTCTGGATGCTGTCCGTTCAGCGCCGCGGCGAGGCTTGTCGCCACGAGCGTCTTGCCCGTGCCGCCCTTGCCTGCTGCGACGCTGATGGTCATGTGGGCCACCGTTATGCCCCGCTCCTACGCGTCACCGATCCCGCAGCACCGTCCCGGCGGGCACGCCGCCGGCGCGCCATCCGGGTGTCGCTCGCACATGCCGACGCCCGTGCAGTTGTCTCCGCCCACGGCGAATGTGGACAGCTGCCGCTTCACATTGGGCGAGCCGCACTCATCGCAGGTCGGATCTGCGTCGCCCCGGCGCGTGAGCGTTTCGGTCATAGCGCCGCAGTCGTCGCACTTGTACTCATGGATCGGCATGGCATCCACCTCGGACGAAGCCAGATGCGCCGAGCCGACTATTCGCCCTTCTCTTCCAGTTCCTTGATCTGCTTCTGCAGCTCGTCGAGCTGCGTCTTGAGCGCATCCGCCTGCGCCCTGAGCTCATCGGCGTTTGCCGCCGTGGGCTGCGGCGGCTGGACGCCCATCCCCATTCCGCCGCCCATTCCCGGCCCCATCCCCATTCCGCCGCCCATCCCGCCGCCACGGCCCATGCCGCGGCCACCGCCACGGCCCATTCCGCGGCCGCCGCCACGGCCCATGCCGCGGCCGCCTCCGCCGCCCATCCCCATTCCACCGCCCATGCCAGCGCCCATGCCACCGCCTGGGGCCATGCCGGGTCCCGTTCCGCCCGCGCCTCCTATGCCGAAGTGCGCCGGCACGCTCGGGCCGGTGAGTTCCTCCAACTGCCCCGTCTTGAAGGCCTCGACCGCCTGCCGTACCGTCCCCGGGCCGGCGACGTACGTCTTGATGCCGCCGGCGGAGAGCGCCTGATGGGCGTTGGGGCCGTAGTTGCCGGCGATGACGGCGTCCGCCGCCGAGTTCCCGACGATCTGCGCCGCCGCGATCCCGGCACCGGAGCCCTGCATCGCCGCCGTGTTCTCGATCGCCTCGAACTCCATGGTAGCGGGGTCCACGACGACGAAGCACGCGCAGCGTCCGAAGCGTGGATCCGCCTGTGCGTCGAGTGTGTCCCCTGAGGAAGCAACTGCCACTTTCATCTGGAGTCGTCCTTTCGGCCTGGCCGGGCCCCCCGCGCCGCCGGCGCTACTGGCTCTCCGCCAGGCTCTCGATCTGCGCGCGCACTTGCTCGAGCTGCTGGCTGAGCATTTGCGCCTGCGACTTCAGGAACTCGAGCTGCGCCCGGGGGTCGGGCGCGGCACCGAACTGCCCCCAGGGCATCATGGGCATTTGGCCTACCTGCCCGCCCTGCCACGCGGCCTGCATCTGGGGTGTTGGCCACTGCCCGCTCATGAGGTACTCGGCGCACGGCCCGAGACCGCTCGGGCTGCGCCCTACCCAGCCGGGGCTGAAGCCGAAGCGCATCCAGCCGGGCAGCCCGGTCATGTAGTACATGTTCCGCCAACGCATTCTCATCGTCTCCTTCCTGTGGCCGGTGTCGGCCGGCTATGTGAACGAGGTGGAGTCGCCCTGAGGACGCCCCGCGTGCTCACGTGAGGACGCGGGGCGTCCTGCGTAGACTCCAGGATGTCGCCCGTCGCCGCCTCCATGACATCGCCCCGGAACGCCTTGCGGAGGAGCGCCAAGGCGCGCCGCCCGGTGCAGTGGCACGGGGCAATGGTCGCGACGCCCATCTGGTGCAACCGATCCGCGGTTCGCCGGACGCCGGGTTCGTCGGCCGCCACCAGGTGCGTGCCGCCGATGAGGGCATGCACGGGCTCGACGTCCATGAGGCGCTGGGCGTGTGCCACGATGCTGCAGACGCCCACATGCCCGCAGCCCGTGAGGACCACCAGCCCATCGCCGATGCGCGCGACGAGCGAGACATCGTCGCGGAAGTCGTCGGGCACAAGCTCGCCCTCGTGCTCGACGCGCAGCTTCTCTGAGCCGAGCCCTCCGCCGTCGCCCCGCGGGACCTCTCCGGTCGTCCACAGGCCCTCGCCCAGTTGCATCGGCTCGGCGGAGAGCACGAGGTCGGCGCCGAGGCCCTCGTACTCCTCTGCAGTGTGTGGCGGGCCGATGTAGCGCGGCGCGCCGCTGCCGCGGAGGGCGTACCTCGGCCCAAAAGCCAGGGGGTGGGCGATCACTCGCGCTCCTCCCAGCTCGGCGAGCATGGCCTCGAGCCCGCCCGTGTGGTCGTAGTGTCCGTGGCTGACGACGATGGCATCCAGGGGCGCCAGCTCGACGCCCATGCCCCTGGCGTTGCGCACCGTGGCCGCGCTCGGCCCGGTGTCCAGCAGCACTCGCGCATCGGGCAGCTCAACCAGCATCGACAGACCGTGCTCGCCCACGAGGCCGCGCCGGCTGAGGCTGTCCTCGCACAGTACCGAGATTCGCAGAGCGCACTCGTCCATATGCTCTCGATCCATCTCAGTGTTCACAGGTGCTCTCGCCCGGCCTCAGGTCGCCGGTGGCCAACTGCGCCAGCGCGTCCGCCACCGGGCCCGATATGCCGGTGATGACCTCGATGCCGAACTCGTCGAACAGGAGCTGCGCCCGTGGCCCCATGCCGCCCGCAACTATGGCATCCACGCCCAGTTCGCGGAGCATCCTGGGCAGCCGTCCCGGCTCGTGGCCCGGATTCCCCACGGTCTCCTGAGCCGTCACCACGCCGTCTGTCAGCTCGGCGACCACGTAGTGCTCGCACCGACCGAAGTGAGCGGCGACCTGGGCTTCGTCAGCAGCAAGCGCGACCTTCATCCTGCACCGCCAGGTGGATATGTATTCTGCAGACACAGTCGGCCAACAGAGAGCCGCCCGTCCGGCGGCTCGTCGGGCCCCTATGCTATCTGATTGCAGTCCTCCGCCAGCTCCACCATGGCTGTGCCCTGGCGATGGAGCACCGTGGCCCAGTCCCTGAGGTGCCGGCGCCCGACGGGCGTGATCTCGTACATGCGCCGGTTCGGGCCGCCGGGGCCGGGCTCCCAGTGCGACACGACGCACCCGGCCTCCTCCAGAGTGCGGAGGGTGCGGTAGACGACGCCCACGTCGATCTCCGAGTCGGTGAGCTTGCCCTCGCGCAGGTGCGCCAGGAGGTCATAGCCGTACTGGGCATCCTCCCGCGCCAGCAGGTGGAGGAGCTGCGGCTCCACCAGGCGGGAGAGCTTTCCCAGGGAGCAGGAACACGGCCCGTACTCTCTTCCGTGCCGATGGCACTTGCCTCGGGGCATCGGATCCACACCTATATGCTATTTACATATACCCACTCTTGCGGGGGATGTCAACCTCTTTCTGCGCAGGATGGTGTAAGGCGACTAACACTTGTGGGAATCCGGCGGAAGTCCCCTCCGCGGAGGAGCGCCGCCGGGAGCGGGGGAAGCAGCCCATCGGAGGTGACGACCGGTGCGCGGCGTTGCGGCCTTGTCAGCGGCAGTGATGCTGTGTCTGGTGGTAAGCCTTGCCCCGGCGCAGCAAGGGAGAGAGTACTGCGTGAGTCCGGCCGGGTGGGACCAGAATGCGGGGAGCCGAGAGGCGCCCTTCAAGACGATCGGCCACGCTCTGGCGATCGTGGAGCCCGGCGACACGGTCATCGTCGGGGACGGGAAGTACGAGGAGGCACTGGCGCTGCGGCGCGGGGGCGAGAGCGATGCGCGGCGGGTGACGCTGCGGGCGGAGAATCGGCGCAAAGCGTTGGTCGCGCCGAAGGGGCGGGCCCTGACCCTCGACGCCGACTACGTGAGCGTGGTGGGGCTCGTCTTCGACGCGGAGTACGGCAACAACACGTGCGTCTGGGCCAAGGGACAGGGCATCGAGTTCATCGACTGTGAGATTCGGCGCGCCGGGCGAACGGGACCGGGGCGGTACGGGGATGGGCTGCAGTTCTTCGACTCGCGTGATGGGCTGGTGGAGAACTGCTACATCCACCACAACCTGGCCTCTGACGGTACGAGTCGCGACGATTCGCACGGCGTCCGGTTCTCGCACTCGTACGACATGGTCGTGCGCGGGTGCAGGATCGAGCTGTGCTCGGGCGATTGTATCCAGGCCGATCCGAATCGCGAGCCGTGGGACAACATCCTCATCGAGGGCTGCGAACTGTACGGCGGGCGCATGCCGGCCAATGACCCCTTCGCGCATCCGCGCTACCCGCCGACGATGTCGCCGGGCGAGGACGGCATTGACACCAAGTGCGATCCGAACGCGCCCCGGCCGCACATCGTCGTCCGCGACTGCTACGTGGGCGGCTTTTGCGGCCCCATCGGCAACGCGGCGGCGTTCAACATCAAGGAGCGCTGCGACGCGGTGATCGATCGCTGCACCGTGTTCGATAGCTTCATCTGCTTCCGCCTGCGCGGCCCGACCTCTCGCGGCGGCTCGCACGTGACGGTGACGAACACCGTGATGCACAGCTCCGACATCGGCGTGCGGTACGAGGACAAGATCGAGCAGCTCAAGCTCTGGAACAACACGTGGGGCGGGGCGATCCGGCAGCCGTTCCTCTCGGCCGGAGGATACGGCGACGGCTTCGAGGTGAAGAACTGCCTGTTCCTGGCCGAGGGCAAGCCGCAGGAGGCCGGCGACCCGTCGAACCTGGCGGTCGGCACATCGGCCTTTGTGGTGCCGGCGGATCACGAGTGGGGGCAGGTTGAGTACCATCTGGCAGCCGACTCGCCGGCCATTGACAAGGGCGTCGCCCTGCCGCAGGTGAAGGCCGACCGGGACGGTGTGGGTCGGCCCCGGGGGGCGAGGTATGACGTGGGCGCGTACGAGAGGCCGTAGGTCATGACGGAATCAACCGCGGCGCTTGTCGTCGGGCTCGTGGCGATGCTCTTCGCCGCCCTCACCCAGGGGCTCACCGGGTTCGGGTTCAACCTGGTCTCGGTGCCGATCATGATCCTGGTGCTGCCGCCGGAGATGGTCGTCCCCATCGTCATGATCTACGCGACCCTGATGACGATCGCCATCGCCGTCGAGGCGCGGCAGTGGATAGATGTGCGGAGGATATGGCCGCTCATGGTGACCGGGGTCGCCGCGATCCCGCTGGGAGTGTGGCTCCTGAAGATACTCGACGTGAACGCGCTGAAGGTCCTGATCGGCGCGGCGATAGCGCTCTTCGGCGTCGCGTTTCTCTGTGGCTTCGCAGTGCAGATCAAGCGGGAGAAGCTCGCCATGGCGCCTGTGGGACTCGTGAGCGGGATACTCGCCGGGTGCACGGCGATGAGCGGCCCGCCGGCGATACTGTTTCTGCAGAACCAGGGCGTGGGCAAGCAGGCGTTCCGCGCCAATCTGGCCATCTACTTCACGGCCATCGGCGCGGCGTCGCTCATCGCCTTTGGGGGAGCAGGATTCATCACCGTGCCCATGCTGCGGTACACGCTCCTGCTCCTGCCGGCGACGGTCGTGGGCGGCATCGCCGGGATCAAACTGGCGCACCGGATCGACGAGAGGCTGTTCCGCACCATCGCTCTGGTCGTGGTGACGATCGCGGGGCTGGTTGCGGTGGCGTCGGGGATGGGCATGTTCTGAGGGCTGCAGGCGGCGCGGCGCCGGAACGGTTCGCCCCACCACAGCCACGAGGACAAAGGGCAA
>JASFTE010000194.1:0-8036 GCA_050114035.1 Armatimonadota bacterium
GGGGGGGTGTCATAGGAAAGGCGAAAATCGTGCTTCTGCGGGCTGTACGGGGATTTTTGGCCGGGGGCTGCGCCGTAAACGGAGGCGATTCGGGGCACTTTGGCCCAGTCAACTCAGCGGGGTTTTGTCACGAGTATTTTGGGTTCTGGGTTCGAGGTTGACGGCAGAGGCAACAGCGGAGGCGGGGCAGTTGGGCGAGAGGCCGAGACGAAGGACGTGGTCGCGCATGACGCGAAACCCGGGCCAGAGACTGACCGGGAGGAGTGCGCACATGTCCGGCTCGCGTCCGCGCAGCGCCGCCGAGCAGCAGTGCATCCCTGCAGCCACCGAATCGCCCCGCATGGGGGGGTGGGCCATCGTGATGGCTCTGCTCGCCGCGTGTGCCGCACCCTCGCGGGGGCAGGAAGAGGGCGTTCGCATATCGCTGGGGCAGTCAGGGCTCAGCGCGCTGCGGTACGGGGGCGGCGACGTTCTTTACGACGGCGAACCCCTCGTGACCGGGGCGTTCTTCCGGAAGTGGGACGGCGCCGTCTACGCGGCCGACGTGGGAGCCGGGAAGCGGAGCATGAGTCGGGCGGAGCAGCGATGTGAGTGGGCGTATCCCTGGGGGCGCATTGGCCTGCGGTACCGGCCCGAGGGGAGCCGGCTGTACCTGAGCGTGGACATATCCACCGAGCGCGACGCGGACACGCTGGTGGCGCTCTACCTCCGGATTGCGGAGGTGCGCTTCCGGACAGTCCCGACGTTCCGGAACCGCAGCTTCTTCTTCTACGGCAATACCACCATGGCGCACAACATCGGCGGGCCGGGCGTCGTCGGCGCCGAGTACGACGGCGGGACCGTGGTGCTGTGCAACGAGCAGATGGGGCGCCCGCTGTCCTTCGGATTCGGCGACTCCACGGACGGCAAGGCCGCCCTGAGATATCCCGTCCTGGCCTACACGGGCCGCCACCCGATGCTCAAGGAGAAGTGGCCGTTCATTGACCGTCCAGTGTATCCGGGCGGGACGGATCACTTCGAGCTGTCCATCCGTTTCGGGCCAGCGGGCTCGGCGTCCGGGGACCTCGCCGATGACCTGTACCAGAGATTCGCGGAGACGTATCCCTTGCGGCTGAGCTGGGACGACCGCCGGCCCATCGGGCGCCTGTTCCTCAGCAGCTCGCACAAGACGCTCGCGGACAACTACGCGACCAATCCCCGCGGGTGGTTCAACGACAAGGAGATCGACGTCACGACGGAGGAGGGCCGGGCGCAGTTCAGAGAGCGCCTGATGAAATGGGCCGACAGGGCAGTGGAGGTCTGCACGGAGATGGACGCGCAGGGAGTGATCGCGTGGGACCCGGAGGGCCAGGAACACCCGCACATGATCAGCTACCTGGGCGACGCGCGCTCGCTGCCGCCGGAGATGGAGCCGCTGGCCGACGAGTTCTTCGGCAGGTTCTCGGAGGCCGGGCTGCGGACGGGCATCTGCATCCGGCCGCAGCGACCGGTGCGGACGGCCTACGGCGACCGCGTGTTCCAACTCAAGTTCACCGACCGGCGCGAGCTGCTGGCCAATCTGAGCAAGAAGATCGAGGCGGCGCGGGAGCGCTGGGGCTGCACGCTGTTCTACATGGACTCCAACGTGCACTGGTATGGCGACCCGGTGAGGATCCCAGAGGCCGAAGGCCACACGGCGATGGTGGACGATGAGCTGATGCGGCAGCTCACGGCGAAGTACCCGGACATCCTGCTGGTCCCCGAGTGGGAGACCCTCAGGACGTACGCGTACTGCGCGCCGTACAGCCAACTCAACTACAATAAGCTCACCGAGCCGCCGGCGCACGTTCTGCGGACGTACGCGGAGGCGCTGCTCGTGAATGCGGCGGATCTGAAGACCGCGGAGGCGCAGAGGGACGAGCTGGTGACTGCCGTCAAGCGCGGCGACATTCTGTTCTTCCAGGGCTGGTATCCCGCGCGGGAGAACGCGGTGATCAAGAGCATCTACGAGGAGGCGCGGAAGTAGCAGCCCGGGACCGCGCAGGACCGGTGTGCACACGGAGATTGGCCACCATGACCAGCAAGCTGGACGCGGGAGTTGCCTGCGCCGTGCTGGCGTTCGGCGTGGCGCATGCGGCATCGGCTGCGGAGGGCACGGCGGCGGTGCCGCTGCCGGAGATGGTCGTTGCGCGGACGTCGGCGCCGCCGACGATTGACGGTACGCTGAGCCCCGGCGAGTGGGACCGGGCGGCGGCGTGCACGGGCTTCACGGTGGCCTTCCATGGGAACCTGTCCGAGGTGCAGAGCGCGGCGTGGATGACGTACGATGAACGGTTCATCTACGTGGCGATGAAGAACCACCGGGGCGAGAAGACGACACTGCTGCGCAAACGCGCGCGCAAGCCCGACGACGGCGACATCGTGTTCGACCCGTCCAACGAGATCTGGCTGACTCCCCCCTCCTCCCCGCGGGCGACGTACCAGACGCTGTTCAGCTCGTACCCGGGCGTGTTCGACGCGAAGAAGATCCCGTCCGTGGGCTACACGGCCATGAGCTGGACGGGGCGCTGGGAGATCGCCGCCTCCGAGACGACGGAGTACTGGATTACGGAAGCGAAGGCGCCGCTCACGTCCTTCGGCGTTGATGCCATCAGGGACGGCGACACGTGGCAGGCGCTGTTCGCCACGGACATGGGCGACCGGTACGGCTTCCGGGCCTGGGCGCCGGGCGGGGCCTTCGAGGAGATCAACCGGCACGGGTACGTGCATTTCCGGGAGCGCGGCCCCATATTCCAGTTGCTCGACATCGAGAGCGTCTTCACGGGCAAGGCCGACCTCGCCATGGCCGTGGGCGCCCCGGCCGAGAGCCGCGCCAACGTCCTCGTGACCGTTCGTCTGGGCGGCGGCGTCGTTCCCGCGGACGGGGACAGAGTCATCACCAGAGAGCTGGCCGTCGGTGCAGGCGAGGTGCAGCAATTCGCGGTCTTCGCCGACTTGACGGGGATGGACCTGCCTCTGAGGACCGTCACTATCACAAAGAAGCCGAGGGAGACCAGAGACGTGCCGGGCGGGTACTGCGAGGTGACCGCAGAGACCGCGAGGGGCCAGGTCCTTTATCACCAGGTCTTCCCCTTCGTCATCTGTGAGGAGTTCGTGCGGCGGCCGCCGCGAGAGATCGAGCGCAGTCCGTATGAGACCCCCATCGGGGTGCAGGCCTTCCACGCGCCCCTGAATCGGAAGCTGCTCGTGAAGGTGGACCGCTTCTACCTGCCTCGTCGGGAGGAGGCGGTCGGGGGCGTGGCCCGCCTCGTTGACCCGGAGACGGGCGAGGTCGTCGCCGAGCGTCCGCTGGCGCCGTTCTACTACGACTACTCCGAGCTGGCGATGGATCTGGGCGATGTGGAAGTCCCCGTGCAGACCGAGGCCGACTGGGCTGCCGCGCAGCCCGTCGTCGAGGAGAACAAGAGGCGCGCCTCGGAGAACGAGGAGCGCGCCCGGCGAGGCGAGGCGGTGCTTCCCCTCCAGGATGTGCCGGGGCCGCGGCCAGCCGAGTACAGGCTCGATGTCGTCGTGTCCTCACGCGCCGGCGACCCCATCGCCTCGGTCCGCACTCGCGTGACGCTGATGGGCTACGAGTTCGAGTGGCTGCCGAATGATGTGGGCATCTCGGAGAAGGTCATCCCTCCGTGGACGCCCATGGCGTGGCGCAAGGGCCGGCTGTCCATGTGGAACAAGACGTACCGGCTCAATGGGCTGGGCCTGGCCCGGAGTATCGTGAACGGCGGCGCTCGGCAGCTCTCGGGGCCGATGAAGCTCGTCGCCTCGATGGACGGCAAGGAGGTGGAGGTGCGCTCCGGCAGGCCAAAGGTGAAGCGGCTCACGGAGGCGGCGGTGCTGCTGCAGGGGTCGGCGCGACTCGGCGGGCTCGAGATCAGGACCGACGCCCGCGTGGAGTTCGACGGCTTCGTTCTGAACACGATGGCGCTCGCCCCGCGCCGGCCCACCCGGATCGAGCGTCTGAGCCTCGTCGTCCAGATGCCGAGGGCGGAGGCGCCCTGCTTCGTCACCACCGCCGGGGGCTGGGCCGCCTACCATGGCTGGACGCCGGAGCGATGGGACTCCCGCGAGACGGCGCTGGGGAGCATGATCTACAAGTTCGTCCCGTACGTGTTCCTGACGGATTCGGAGCGCGGGTTCTGCTGCTTCGTCGATAGCGTGCAGGGCTTCGCGCTGGACCCGGAGGCGCCCGTGCAGGAGCTGTGCACCGAAGGCGATACGGTGATCTTGCGCCTGCACTTCATCACCGAGCCGACGGTGCTGGAGAAGCCGACGACGGTGCGGTACGGCTGGATGGTCACCCCCCAGAAGCCGCAGCCCCCCGGCTGGCGCGGCTACCACATCGCCCACAGCAAGCCGTATCCCGAGGCGACGTGCGTGTTCTGGTGCGACGCGGACTGGGCCGTGCTGTGGCCCTACTACTCGAGCCCGTTCCCGTGGGACTACGAGAAGTCGCGGGCGGAGCTGCAGCGCCGCAAGGACAACGGGATCATCCCGTGCGTCGGGAACATCGCCCATGCGATCGCGCGATACCAGGACTACAAGGGGCGGCGGTTCCCGGAGCTGGCGGCGGACTGGGGCATGATCCCCGGCAACCTGGCTAACGGGAACGTGGCGCGGGGGCGGGGGCCCAACGACTTCCAGTTGTGGCACTGGGACCAGTGGGTGAAGAGGTCGGGCCTGGTCGGATTGTACTTCGACGAGACATACCTCAGCGACGACGCCAACTGCCTCACGGGGGGCGCCTTGCTGCTGGAGGACGAGCAGTTGCAGCCCGGGTACAACTACCTGGGCCTGCGGGAGATGTCGAAGCGCCTGCGCTACATGTTCCACGCCAACGGCGTGCCGCCCCCCAACATCTGGTTCCACACCACCAGCGGCCACCCGGTGTACGCCTGGATGCCGGACGTGGGCATGGAGGGCGAGAACGTCGCCCCCACCGGATACGACAACGATTACCTGGACTGCCTGCCGGCATCCCGGCTGCGGGCCATCTGCATGGGAGCGAACCTGGGGATCGCGCCGACGATCATGTGTCAGGCGCAGCGGCACTGGGAGGCCGACCTGTCGCCGTTCATGGTGCACCAGTTCGTCGGCTGGATCCTGGCGCACGATTGCCTCCCCGAGCAGGTCGGCTTCTGGGACGTGCTGGCGGGGGAGCTGGGATTGTGGCGCGACGACGTCCGGTTCCTGCCGTACTGGAAGCGGGGGCTGGCGGTCGAGTCCTGCGTGGAGGGCGTTCTGGCCTCTGCCCACGCGCGGCCCGGACATGCCGTGGTCTGGGCGGTGAATACGAGTGCGGAGGACAAGCGCGCGCGGATCGAACTCGACCTCGCCGGGCTGGGGCTCGATGCAGATGGGCTCCTGGTCTTCGACGCCGAGACGGGCGACCGGCACGGGGTCCGGGCGGGCGCGTTGACGGTGGACGTGCCAGAGCGCATGTGGCGGGCGATCCGACTCAAGGCGCCTCGGCTGCTCGCGGAGGATGAGACATTCATCGCCCGCTTCGACGGCGATAGGGTCGCCGCGGACGAGTGCCTGGGCAGCCCTTACGGCAGCGTCGCGGGCAAGCGTGGTGGCGGAAGTCCTCTGGCGCCGGGCAAGTCGGGCGGCGGGCTGCGTCTCGACAATGCCGTCGCCTTCTCGGCCCGGCACCACGCCCTGCGCGCCGGCGGCAGTGTATCGTTCGAGCTGGGGCTGGATCCGACGGGGCGGACGGGCACGGTCATCACGCTGGGCGGGATGAAGCTGGCGCTGGCGAGGGGCAAGCTCCTGCTCCAGATCCAGAAGCCGCTCGAAGACGAATACCTCGACCGCAAGACCAACGAGACGAAGACGCGGACCGTCATGCGATGGACCGATGTGGCCTGGGCCGATTTCGATGGAGAGCAGGCGGCCGGCTGGCAGGGCGTGGAGCTGAGGTGGCGGGACAGAGCAGTGGAGGTGCGATTCGGCAGCTCGGAGGTCCTCGCGGCCACACTGGAGGGTCCCGTGCCCATCCCGCCGATGGGACGGGGGCTGGCCATTCGCGATCCCCGCGCGCGGATTTCGCCGCCCATGGTGACATTCGGGCCGATGAAGGGCGCGGTGCTGGACGATCTGGTGATGCGGCGCCAGGAACTGTGACCGTCGGTGCGCGGAAGGCTACAGGCCCAGCAGGCGGGCGGCGTTGGCGCCGGTGACCTTCGCCTCGACCTCGGGCGACAGTCGGCAGAGGAGTATCTTCTCGAGCTCGACGCGGGGATGGATGGCCGGGGCGTCGCTGCCGAAGAGCACCTTGTCCGGGACGCGCTCGGCGGCCTCCTGGATCATCCACGACACCAGCATGCTCGAGGTCTCCAGGTAGACGTTCTCGTGCTGCTCAGCGGCCCGCATGGAGTCGCGCGCGGCCTTCCAGCCCCAGAGGCCGCCCATGTGGCCGAAGACGATGGTCGTGCGCGGGTGCGCGGCGGCCAAGGCCGTGAGCGTGTCAACGACGCCGATGCTGTGGAAGATGACGGGCCAGCCACGTGAGGAATCTGCGATTCCCCCCGCGCAGGCGTCGAGGATGTCGTGCACGGGCGGAGAGTCCAGGTCGAAGGCGTCGCAGCCGTGATGGAGCTTGAGCCCCCGGAGCCCGAGGCGTGCCGCGGCCTCGAGGTTCTGCAGTGCGCTCGGGTTGTTCGGATTCAGTCGCGCGAAGCCGATCAGATCGTGCGGGTACGCCGCGACGGCGTCGGCGATCTCCCGGTTGGCGCCGCTGTACTCGGGGTACGTGACGGGGAACACGACCGTCCTGTCGATGCCCGCCTCCCGGGCCCGGTCCACGATCAACTCGGGCGGCAGGTTGCTCTGCAGGAGATCGGTGGATCCCTCGGGCCCCCGTCCCATGTGTGCGTGGAAGTCTATGATCATGGCGCACCGTCTCGCGGCCCGCAGGAGTGTCCGGGATCAGTTGATGCCGAAGGCGCGCACGCGCGGGAACTCCCGGCGGGCCTCGCGCACGAGGGCACCGTAGTCGTCGGCGTAGCGGGCGGAGAAGTGGAAGAGCACCAACTCCCGCACGTCGGCCGCCGCCGCGAGCGTGCCCGCCTGCCGCGCAGTCAGGTGATACGTCGAGCGCGCCGCAGCCGCGTCGCGGGCTGAGAACACGGCCTCGCAGAGGAAGACATCGGCTCCCCGGGCGAGATCCACGAGGCGCTGTCGCGTCTCCGGCGTATAGAGCGTGTCGGTGACGTACGCCAGCTTGTAGCCATCTCGGATCGTCAGCAGATCGGCGATGAGCTGCTTCGTCGGCAGATCGCGTCCATGCACTTCGATGGTGTCGCCGTCGGGCAGCGCGTCCTGCGCAGCGCGGCTCTTGAGCTCCTTCAGCCACGGCCCCGGCGCGAGCTGGGCTCTGGCGAGCGCCTGGGGATCGACGTTCATCCGCGGCGGCGCCTGGAGCGAGTAGGCGAGGGAGGGCACGCGATGGTCGAGGCGCGTGAAGCGCACTTCCAGATGCCGGTGCGGGATTACGTTCTGCTCGAGCGACTGCACTCGCGGCGGCTCTGCCCGCTCGAACCACGTCGCGCACGGCAGTCGTGTCGTCGCGATCGCCTCGTCGCCGATCTCGTGGCACGCGACGGTGATCCAGCCACTGGTATCCAGGTTCCACGTGTACCCGCGCAGGCGGCTCCGGACTTGCGTGGTGAGCGGCTCGGGGCCGTACACGTTGAGCACCTTGTCGTGGGTGAGGTTGGCGCGCACGAGCCAGTCGAAGCCGATCATGTGGTCGATGTGTGCGTGGCTGATGAAGAGGTCGGCGACGCGCAGGAGCTTACCCGCGGGGACGGAGACGTTGAGGCCACAGTCGAGCATGGCATTGTCGCGCGTGAACGGCACGTGGATGTAGACGCACGGGTCGCCCACGGAGCCGTTGACGAGCTCGAAGCCTATCATGAATGGCGCCCGCTCTCTGCCGGTCGTCTGAAGGCCCCCCGTCTCGGTCCCAGTTCTACGCCGCACCTGCCGTTGCCTGC
>JASFTE010000195.1:0-7995 GCA_050114035.1 Armatimonadota bacterium
GAATTCGACCGGTCGGCGCACGCGGTAGTAGGCCCAGTGGCAGCACTCGGTCTCGTCGGCATCCCCGAGCACGAGCTCCGCGGCGAGCGCGTAAACGGGGAGCTGGAAGTCGCGGCCGCCCAGGATATCGCTCGTGCTCCCGGCGCCGCCGGACTTGTAGTCGAACACGGCGAAGCCCTGTGGCGCGCCGTCGTCATGGAGCATGTCGATGCGATCGATGCGTCCGCGGAGCAACACCTGTTGCTTCCCGTCGCCGTCACCGATGCAGAGGGCGGGCACTTCGTCCGTCCCATACTCGGCCTCGAAGTATGTGGGGACGTGCCCGCCTGCTCCCAGCTCCACTTCCTTGTCGAGCACGAGGGCCATGTCGCGCTTGCACTCGACCCGCTCGATGTCCCACAGCGCCTCGTCCACCACGGCGCCGAGCCGCACGTCGGCATCGAACTGCTCGTCAACGATGCGCTCCACGGCGGGGCGCGCCTCGGCGACGAGGGCCTCGGTGATGGCCTCGTGCTCCGCTCGTCGCTTCGCCAGCGCCTCGTGGGTGCGGCGCAGGATGCGGTGCAGCAGACCGCCGCGCTCCCGCGGACTGATGATCTCGGTGGGCTCCTCCAGCTCCTTGAGCCGCAGCACGCGCTTCAGGAAGTACCGCATGGGGCATTGACCGTACTCGTTGAACTGGCTGGCGCTGAAGAGGTAGTCGTCCGGGAAGCGCGACGCCAGATCCCGCACGATGGCCGTGTCCCCCAGCACGCCGTCGAACTCGGCAGGAGGCTCGCGGGAGTCGCGCTCGCGCTCGACGAGCGCCCCGGCGGCCCCGCAGGCGACGGCACGCGGGCGTCTGGCGGCGACCCGGTTGTACGCCGCGGCGACGCGCGCAGGCTTCTGCGCGTCCGGATGCCAGAGCGTGTGGAAGGCGCCCTCGAGCAGCTCCTGCTCGCACGCGGCATCGGCCAGGGCAGGGACGGTCTGCGACACGCGGACGTGTCGTTCGGGGAGTGGCTCGGGGAAGCACTCGCGCACCTCGTCAACGTAGTGGGAGCTGAGCACTTCCTTGCCCTCGGCGTCGGTGGCCGGGTGGGTCAGGTAGAGGCGCTGCGTCGCGCAAGTGGCGGCCGAGTGGAAGAGCAGCATTTCTTCCCGCTGCCGCAGCAGCCGGGGCTCCAGCGCCAGGCCGGCCTTCGCCAGCTGCTCGCGCTCGGCGTCACGGTAGAACGGACACTCGCGGCGCTGCCGGGGGAACTCGCGCTCCGTGAGTCCGGCGATGAACACGAAGGGGAAGTGGAGCTGGCGGACGTCGAAGGCGTCCGCGGCCAGCACGCGCCCTTCGCCCGACTGCTCCGGGTCGTACGTCGTGCGGTTCAGGATGGTGCGCAGATCATCGACGAACTCGCCGGGGGTGTAGACGGGCTCGGGGGCTTTCGCGGGCACGTACTGGTTGGCGGCGAGTCGCAGCTCTTCGAGCGTGCGCATCAACTCCCGGAAGGCGTGGATGTCCCCGGCGGACGCCTTCGGCGCCTGTGCCTCGGGGACCTGGGCGGGTATGTTGAGGGCCTCGACGAGCTCCACCAGCGCCGTCGCGTGCTCCTGGAGCGTGGCCCGGCGCGGGATGCGGTCCAGCAGCTCGAACAGGGCCTGCGTGCACGCCCGCGCCCTCTCGAGGGCGGCGAGCTCCTCGAGCGCCTCGGACCCCTCGGCGTACTCCTGCTCCTCGTCCTCGACCTCGTCGCCTCGCTCAATGATGCGCTCCAGGCGCCGGGCGCGCACGCCGAATCGCCGCTCCCACGTGTCCCGGCCGCCGACGATGCGCGCGGTGCGCGCCAGGCGGCTCAGCTCGTCGGCGCTGAGGTCGGCGCCGCCGTCGGGGGAGAACGTGACGTAGTTGGAGTTGAGCAGGTTGATCACATCGTCGCGCCGGTAGTCGTTCGCGACTACGGCGTAGATGCCCAGCACCGTCTGCACCACGGGCCGGCGCAGCGCCGGGAGGCCCCGGGTCACGCAGAGCGGGATGCCATAGCGCGCGAAGGTGGTGCGAAGCAGGTCGGCGTACTCGTCCACGCGGCGCACGACGACGGCTATCTCGTCGGGCCGGGCCTTGCGGCAGAGCACGAGCGTCTTGATCTCGCGGGCGATCTCCTCCACCTCGCGGCGGCGGCCAGGCGCTTCCATGATGTGAATGCTGCCCTCAGCGTGTGGCACGGGTAGATCGCTACCCGTGCTAGCGGGCGTCGAGGAGTCCACGGGTTGGCCAGCAACCCGTGCCACACTTGTGCGCCGGAAGAGCCGCCCGCCCAGGTGCTCGAGGGGCGATTCGAGCACGCGGGCGCCGGGGCCGGGCTCGATGGCGGCGTCGGGGAATGTGTCGCTGAGCCGCTCCAGCGTGCGGTTGGTGAACTCGAACAGCTCCGCCGCCTCCGGCGCATCGTCGCGGGCCAGTGTGATTGCGGCAGTGTCCACGCCATCCACGAGCAGCTTCAGCACGTCGAGCTGCGTCGTGGTGAAGTCCCAGAAGCCGTCTACGATGATCTCCCGCAGCTCCTCGAACGGGCGCCTGTCGCCCCGGCGGAGTATGTCGCGTGCCCACCAGAACAGGCCCTCGGCGTCGAAGACGTCGCGGGCGATGAGCGTCATCTGGTACCCGGCGTAGATGGCGGCAAGGTCGTGGCTGCGCTGGTCATCGAGGCCCGCAGCCCGCAGCCCCTCCTCGAACCGCGCCGGATCCACGGCGGCGCGCTTCAGCTCGCCGATGAGCTGCGAGAGCGCCTCAATGAAGCCCGTGTAGTCCTTGACCTGCTCCAGGTACGGCAGCTTGTCCGCCGCGGCCAGCTCCTGGACCACCTGCCGCAGAATGAGCCGCTCCGCCATCGGACTGATCTTGGCCCCCTCGGCGTGGTTGGCGGTCAGGAGGAGTTGGGCGAACTGGGGGAAGGTCATGATGCGGGCATCGAACAACGCGCCGATACGCTCGTCCGCGAGTACCTCCCGCTGCACCTCGGCCGCGCGCCGGGCCGTCGGCAGGAGCAGCAGCGCGGCATCGTCGCCGTGAGGACCGGGGGGCCTCCCGGCGACGGCAGCGATGTAGCGCTCGATGGCCCAGGCGCTCTTGCCCGTGTGCGGTGGGCCGATGAGGATGGTGACCTTCGCCATGGCGTCTCCCGCGTGGGCGAGGCTGGGAGGGCCGACGCACCGCCCATCTCATCTTTGTCATCGCCGGGCCGTACACCTGCTTCCGGCGACAGCCTTGACCGGCTCTCAGGGCGCCGATTATACTCACCCCAATTCCTCAGCGAGAGAGGCCGCCATGGACACTTCAGTGCTCGGACGATACGGGCGCCGCATCGAGTACCTGCTGGAAGCCAACGTGCCGCTTCAGGCGCAGGAGTGCATCGACCAGGCGGTGCAGGGCGAGGACTGGGAGCTGCTGGCTCTGCTCTCGCTGACGGCGGCGGAGGTATCCGCGCGGCGCATGGTCGATGCGCTGCTGGAGGTGGAGCAATACGACGAGCTCGCCTTCGTTGCCTGCCTGCGGCGGCAAGTGCGACGGCAGCAGGCCGATGCATCGGACGGGGGCGTGGCGCGCCGCGTCTTCCGTGACTTCGATGAGACGGACGAGGACGCGGCCGGGATCCCCGACTACATCCGGGACGACGTCAAGGAGATGCGCGCGTCGGCGGAGCGCTCGCGCGCAGCCGCCCTGCGCCGCGACGCGGATCAGGACCGGGATGCCATCCGGGAGCACATCGTGGAGAACCTCGGCGAGCGTCTCCCGACGAGCGAGGGAGCTCTGGAGGCGCTGGTGACTGTGGCAAAGGCCGCCGCGTGGGAGTCCGCGCGGCGACGGGCAGCTATGAAGGTGGCCAACCACGAGCCCTCTCTCAAGCAGCTCGTGGCTGCCGGGCGCTGGAGCGACCTCATCGCCCTCGGGCGCGGCGCCGCCCTCCACTCCATCTCGGGCAACATCAGCGCGGCGCTGGCCGAGCGGCTCGACGATCTGGCGAAGGCCGGCGAAGAGGCCGCCCTGAAGTTCGTTGCCGAGTATCACCCGGACCGCGAGGGGAAGCGCGCCGCGCAGCAGGCGCTGCAGTCCATGGAGTAGGCGGAGCACAGTCGGCCCGGATCACGCCCGGAACAACTGCCCCATACGGGCCCCCAGGAACCGCCCCGCCGCTACGAGGCTCACCGTCAGTAGCGCCATCCCCAGCATCCCCATGGCACTGGCAATGAACGGCCCGTCGGCAATGCGCTGCATGAGGTGGAAGATCGCCTTCGTGATCGGGTAGTACTGCTCTTTCATGGCGAGGATGAGGCTGTCGCTCACCTCGAGCATGGCGAAGGAAAAAGCGAGTATCGCACCGGCGACGAGGTTGGCCGAGATGAGCGGGAACGTGATGCGCCGCAGCGTGGTGAACGGGCTCGCCCCGAGGTTCTGGGACGCCTCCTCGAGCGCGACGCTCGTTTGCTGGAATCCCGCATAGGCCGCCCGCACGGCGTACGGGAGCCGGCGCACGCCGTAGGCGATGATGAGCAGGAGCGTCGGGTTCTGCCGCGGGTCAAGCGGCGTGTCGGCGAACGAGGCGACGTACCCGAAGGCCAGCACGATGCCGGGCAGCGCCAGCGGGAGCATCGCGGTGGCGTCCAGGAGGTTCTGCCCCGGTATCCGCCGCCGCGTCAGCAGGTACGCGATGAGCACCCCCAGCACCACGTCCAGAACCGTACTGAAGGAGCTGAACAGCAGGCTGTTGCGAATGCTCGGCAGCGTCAGCTCGTGGCTGAAGACCTTGCCGTAGTACGTCAGGCTCACTTTCTCCGGCACCACCGTCATGAACCACTTGGCCGAGATGGACGTGAGCAGGACGCTGACGTGCGGCAGAAGGGCGATCCCGATGAGCGACAGGATGCCCACCAGGGCCAGAATTGTGCCGATGCGCCCCAGGGGCTTCTCCCGCTCGGCCACGTGACCGCGCCCCATCATCTCGTACCGCCGCTCGCCCACGAACCGCTTGGCCACGTAGAAGAACAGCATCGTCATGACGATGACGAGCACCACGAGGGCGTAGCCCATCGGGTTGGTGTGGATGTCCTTCACGTTGTCGAAGATCTTCACCGGAACGACGGTGCGGTACTGGAAGATGAGCGGCGTCCCCAGGTCGGTGAACGCCCAGATGAAGACGATCACCGCACCCGCGAAGTAGCCGGGGAGCATGAGCGGAAAGGTGATGGTGCGGAAGAGCTTCCAGGGGCCCGCGCCCAGGTTCTGCGCCGCCTCCTCCATGCTCGGGTCAACGTTCGCCAGCGCGGCGGCGATGTTGAGGTACATGATGGGGTACAGGTGCAGCGCCTCGAGTATCACGACCCCGACGAATCCCCCGCCGCCGAACCAGTCCACCGGCTCACTGATGATCCCGAGCTTCATGAGCGCCAGGTTGATGCTGCCGAAGCGAGCGAAGAACTGGCGCATGCCGATGGCGCCGACGAAGGGCGGCATGACCATGGGCACCAGCACCAGCGCCTGCAGCAGGCCCTTGCCCCGGAAGCGCCGCCGCGTCATGACGAAGGCCAGCGGGAGGCCGATGATGGTGGTGAGCACCGTGGCCGCCGCGCCGACATTGATGCTGTTGATGACGCAGTCGCGCAGCACCGTGTCGGCAAGCATGAGCCGGAAGAACGTCAGCGAGAAGCGGCCGTTCACGTAGAAGGCCTGGGAGAAGACGTACACGAGCGGGTACACCAGGAAGGCCCCGAAGAAGAGCCACAGGACGATCAGCAGCGCCGTCGTCCCGCCGGTGAGGTCGTACTTTCGGCGGAGCCTGCTCAGGAACATGGCGGACATTGTGTGGCACGGCTTGCTGGCCAAGCCGACCGTGTGGCACAGCTTGCTTGCCAAGCTGTGCTGCTGGCGGCTACCGGAACAGCACGGCGATGTCCTCGGGGGCGGCGGACACGGCGACGTCGCTGCCGACCTGCGGGGCGTCGGTGCCGGGATTGAGCATCACGGCCCGCAGGGCAAGGTCGTCGGCGGCCACGAGCTCGTACTCCTCCGTATCGCCCAGGTACGTCAGGCCCGCGATGCGGGCCGGGAACTCGTTGGGATTCTGCGGCGAGCGCAGGTGGATGGTGAGCGATTCGGGCCGCATGGAGCAGGTCACGGAGGCGCCCGCGGGCACGCCCTCGGTCGGGGCGGCGCACGTCAGCTCGCCCACGTTCGTGTCCACGACCACGCGGCCGTCGCTCGGCTCGGCCGCGACGGTGCCGTCCACGAAGTTGGTGTCGCCGATGAACTGCGCCACGAAGCGGTTCACCGGGGCGTTGTAGATCTCGCGGGGGGTGCCCACTTGCTCGATGCGGCCCTCGTGCATCACGGCGAGCCGGTCAGCCATGGAGAGCGCCTCGACCTGATCGTGCGTCACGTACAGCGCCGTGGTGCCCACCTCGGCGTGGATGCGCTTGATCTCGTAGCGCATCTGGCCGCGGAGCTTGGCGTCCAGGTTGCTCAGGGGCTCATCCAGGAGCAGAACGTCCGGCTCGATCACGAGCGCGCGCGCCAGGGCGATGCGCTGCTGCTGGCCGCCGGATAGCTGGTTGGGGTGCTTCCCGGCGTGCTCGGTCATCCGCACGACTTGGAGCGCCCGGTCCACCTTCTCCGTCCGCTCCGCCGTCGCCAGCTTCCGCAGCCGCAGGCCGTACTCCACGTTGTCAGCCACTGTCATATGCGGCCAGAGGGCGTAGTTCTGGAAGACCATGCCGGTGTTGCGCAAGTGGGGGGGGACGGTGTTCATCTCCCGCTCGTCGAACCGCACCGTACCCGTGTCGGGCTCGTAGAAGCCGGCGACGATGCGCAGGCACGTGGTCTTGCCGCAGCCGGAGGGCCCGAGCAGGAAGAAGAGCTCTCCGCCCCCGAGCTCCAGGGTCACACCGTCAACGGCGGCCGTCTCCCCGAACAGCTTCGTGACGCCCTCGAGGCTGACCGATACCAAGGCCCGCACCTCCTCAAGGCCTGCCCTACGCTCGCGACCGCCGGCGCAGCAGCCCCCTCAGTCCACGCACGACGAGATCGCATAGAAGCAGTGCACACCCCAGCGCCGCCGCCAGCGGCACCGCGAGGCGCACGACGCGCCCGACGGCCCGCAGCCGATCCGGCCCGGCCCCGCCGGAGAGACGGTATGCCTCCTCGTACTTGGCCTCCGCGAGCCGGCGCCATCGCGAGCGCTCCACGTTGCGCGCCTCGTCGTCGTCCCATTTCCAGCGCGCCAGCTCCAGCGCCTCCTCCTCCGTGACCGGGGGCTCAGTGAGCTTCGCGAGCGCCTCCTCCCGCATCCCGCCGCGGCGAATGGCCTCCCAGGCGCGCAGCAGATCGTCGTGCGTGTCAATGATGAGCGCGCCGACCAGGTCGTTCACGAGATCGTATCGCAGGCTGCCCTTCACCGAATCGTACGCCAGCGACGACGTCTGCTCGAACGGGTTCGTCTTCACGACGCCCTCGGCCGAGAGCGTGTCGTACAGGGCCGGCAGTATGCACATGCGGGCGAGCTGAAACTCGGCCGGCCCGCCAGGCGCGCCGGGCGGGAGCATCAGTAGCGCCTGCCCGTCCTCGGACAGCACGAACTCCACAAACCGCTCCGCCGCCTCCCGGTGCGGAGCGCCGCGGAGGATGGCGATGGAGTCGGCATTGATCACCGTCTGGCCCTCGGGCATGACGTACCCGATCTTGTCCGCGCCCGCCTCGTCGATCTGGGCCCACGCGTAGATGTCGATGGCGAGCCCGCAGGCAAGCTCGCCGCCGGTGACGTCCTTGGGGACCAGGGACGACGAGTCGGGGAACGAGCGGACGTTGGCGCCCATGCGCGTGATGACGTCGATGCCCTTCTCCCAACCGTAGGCCTGCAGCATGATCTCGTACATCATGTGCACGCTGCCGCTGGCCCGCGGATCGGCCGAGCCCACCCAGGTGACGAACTCGGGGCGGGCGAGATCGGCCCACGTCTCGGGAGTGGGGAG
>JASFTE010000196.1:0-7973 GCA_050114035.1 Armatimonadota bacterium
CGTCACAGTGGGCGCCTCGCTTGCGCGAGGCGCTGGTCTTGCTTACACAGCCGCATAATACGACAATAGTGCCTGTTGGCCCCAGAGCGTTGCGCATCTCACAGAAGTGCATGCCTGTGGCTCGTACCACACTTTCCGAGGCTGCAAGAGGCCTGCCCCGCACCCCGGGTAATTTCGTTGCAGAGACCGATGATGGCATGCTGAGAATCCCGATGGCGAATCGCGCGCAAAGCGCAGACAGGGGGGAACGGGCAAGTGGAACACACGCTGATTGACTACGATCTCGACGGGTTGGGGCAGATCTGCATCTTCGAGAGCCTGAATCAAGAGCAGCTCGCCGCCGTCGCACATCAGGCCTCTGTCCTCGACCTCAACCGCCGGCACGTCATCTTCTCCCCCGAGTCCTACTCGGAGTCTACGTACCTGCTCCTGCGGGGGAAAGTGAAGCTCTTCCAGATGTCGGAGGAGGGGCGCGAGGTGACTGTTGAGGTATTGCAGGCGGGAGACATCTTCGGCCAGTTCTCGGACAATGACGAGGGTCAGGGCATGTGGGCCGAGACGATGGAGCCGTCCAAGGTGGGTGTGCTGACGGCGGCCGACTTCGCTGCGCTGCTGCAGCATCACACCGCCGTCGCTCTCAAGCTCGTCGATGAGATGAGCGCGAGGTTGTCACGGCGCGCCGGGCAGATCGAGGATCTGGCGCTCCGGAACGTCCCGGCCCGGATCGCCAACACGCTGCTCAAGCTTGGCGAAGAGCACGGCACCATGGGCCGCGACGGCATCACCATCGACCTGCGCCTGACGCACCAGGACATCGCCAACATGGTGGCCGCGTCCAGAGAGACCGTCACCACCGTGCTCACCGACATGCGGCACGAGGGGATCATTGACATCGAGCGCAAGCGCGTTCGCATCGCATACCCTGAGGGGCTCGAGGCACGCGCCCGCCTGGAGTAGATAGAGTCTCCTCTCGCTCGATACATGCAGTACCCTTGCCCGCGGCATCCGCCGCGGGCATTTGTTCCGCGCGCCCGTCGCCGCGTCACCCTGTGATCCGGAAGATCCGCCTCGCGTTCAGCCCCAGGATCTTGCGCTTGTCGTCGTCCGTGAGGCGGGAGAAGGCCACGCGGCCCAGACCGGGCCGCGGGTCGATGAACGGCAGATCGGTGCCGAACAGGATCCTCTCGGCCCCGATGGCGTCCACCATCCTCTCCAGGCCGCCGAACAGCAGCGGCGACCCGCACAAATCCAGGTAGACGTTCTCGCGCTCCTTGGCCACCTGCGTCGCCACCTCGATCATATCCCAGCCGCTGGCCGAGTGCGCCACGAGCACATTGCTCCCCGCGTAGCGCTTCGCCAGCTCGCCCAGTATCTTCGGCGAGCCGTGCTTGCATCCGGCTGAGGAATGCGACAGCACCGTGAGCCCATGCTCGTCGGCGTGCTCCCACACGGGCCGGTACCCCTCGCCATCGGCCGGATACGAGGCGAAGGAGGGGTGGATCTTGAATGCGTGCAGGTGTCCCCGCGACTGCCACTTCTCGATCTCGCCCTGGATCTCGGCCATGGGATAGTAGGGATTGATCGTGATGTACGGGACGAAGCGCCCGGGGAAGCGCTGCGCCGCCTCGATGACCTCCTCGTTGCCG
Organism: Armatimonadota bacterium; assembly: GCA_050114035.1. Classification (GTDB taxonomy): domain Bacteria; phylum Armatimonadota; class Zipacnadia; order JAUWAU01; family JAUWAU01; genus JAUWAU01. The sequence continues at coordinate 1,647 of JASFTE010000196.1, forward strand.
GCGCGGTAGTCGGGCCCGATGGCCCGGTGCGGGCTGCAGACGCACATGTCCACGCCGATCCTGTCCATCGTCTCGACCATGGCATCGGCGTCGTACGCCGGAATGTGGAAGTTGAACCACAGGCCCATGTGGGCGTGCGCGTCGATGATCAACTCATCCTCGAGCGCCTGGCCGGCGCCAACGGCCCTGGCGAGCTTGCTCGCCGCGGTGGTTGCGTCAGCGTCCATCTAGCACACTCCCTCGAGCAGGCGTCGCAGGTTGTCCCCGGCGATGAGGCGCTTGCCCTCGTCGCTGATTCGGGCATACGCTATGGGTGAGATGGCGCCGCCCGGGTCGCGGATCGGCATCGCGGTCCCGAAGAGCAGCCGCTCGGGACCGAAATGCTCGCACACGGCCTCGATGCCGCGGTGCACGACGTACGTGGCCGTCTCCAGATGCAGCCCGGGATGCCTCTCCATGAGCGGGTACACGTACCGGTCGATGCGGTAGAAGGCCTCCTGCACGATGAGCTGCAGCTCCCGGTGTGGGCCGAGGACATCGTCGATCTCGCTCCAGCTCGTCTCCCCGATGTCCATGAACAGCGGGATCTTGTGCGCGGCGAGGGCACGGAGGAGCTCGCCGCAGATGCTCTCGATCAGGAGAAACTGGTGCCGCTTGGGGAATATCCGCGCGGCACGCACGCCCTGCTCGAGCATTGTTGCCACGAGCTGTTCCGGCGGGTCCATCTCGCCCGTGTGGTGCGGCATGAGCACCCAGCATGGATGGAGCCGATCGTGGCCGTCGAGCTGCTCCATCAACTCCCCATTGCCCATCGCCGGCGCGTGGTCGCTCGCCGTGGCCGAGTGCACGAGCGCCTCCGCAATGCCCACCCGGTCCATCTCTTGTAGCAGCCCTGCGGTTGTGGTAAATTGCCACGGCCGACGATCGACCCACGGGCCGATGCGTGTGTTGCAGTCGAACGGCCTCAACTCGTTCATGGCAGTCCTCTCGGGGCGCGTGGCCCGCATACGCCGTGCGTCGCGCGCCTCCCGGCAGCATCTGCCGAGCACACAACAGCGCTTCATTCGCTTCGGAGCACGCTGTGCCCTGCCGCCGCAGGTTGAGAGGCCATGATCCGATCGCGCCGGAGCGAGGTACTGGAGATACGCGAGCAGCGCGCCGGCCTCACGCGTCTGCTGGTCGCCGTCGAGGGTCGCCGCGAGTCGGCCGTGAACATCGACGCTCTCACCGGCGTGCCGGAGGCGGGCGATCTCGTACTGCTCAACACGACGGCCGTCCACCTGGGCCTGGGGACGGGCGGCGAGCACTTCGTGATGGCCAACCTGAGTCGCCCGGAGGTGGACATGCCCGAGGGCGGCCACATCATGAAGCTGCGCTACACGCCGGGGCAGCTCAAGGTCCTCGCGGCCGAAGAGACCGCGTCGCCGCACCGCGACGCCATCGAGGCCTTCGAGACCCTCGACGGCATGGTGGTCGTCACCGGTTCGCTCCACAGCATGCTGGCGCCCATTGCCGCCGGCATACGCGAGGCGGCCCCCGACGCGCGCCTGGCCTATGTGATGACCGATGGCGGTGCGCTGCCTCTGGCGCTCAGTGACACGGTGCATGCCGTCAAGTCCAAGGGCCTCGTGCGCAGCACCGTCACCGTCGGACACGCCTTTGGGGGGGACTACGAGGCCGTCAATCTACACAGCGGTCTCGTCGCCGCGAAGCAGGCGGCCGGTGCCGATGCGGCCATCGTGCTCATGGGCCCCGGGGGCGTTGGCACGGGAACGATGTACGGCTTCACCGGGACCGAGCTTGGCGAGGTGGTCAACGCCGCCCACTGCCTCGGCGGCCGGCCGGTCGCGGCGCTCCGGATCAGCTTCGCCGACCCTCGGCCGCGCCACCGGGGCGTCAGTCATCACACGCAAACGGCCCTGGGCGCCGTCGCCCTGGCCTCGGCCCATGTCGCCGTCCCGGTGCTCGAGGGCGCCGCCCGCGAGACGGTCTTCAGCGACCTGCGCGAGTCCGGCATCGCCGCAAAGCACACGCTCCACGAGACTGACGGCGAGCCCGCCCTGCAGTTGCTGGCGGAACTGGGCATCGAGCTGCGCACGATGGGCCGCGGCGTGACCGACGACCGGGAGTCCTTCCTCGCCGCGGCCGGCGCCGGCATTCTGGCCGGGCAGCTACTGAAGGGAGACGTCCGGTGACTGCAGAGCCCGAGCTCTTCGAGGACGTCCTGGCGACGCGCCGGGTGTACGAGGGCAAGGTCGTCAACCTCCGCGTCGATGACGTGGAGCTGCCGGACGGCGCCCACTCAAAGCGCGAAGTCGTCGAGCACGCCGACTCCGTCGCCATCGTCCCGGTATTGGACGACGGGCGCATCGTGCTCATCCGGCAGTTCCGCCTGCCGGCCGGCGGCGTGCTCCTGGAGATCCCGGCCGGTGTGGTTGACCCGGGGGAGTCGCCCGCGCAGTGCGCACAACGGGAGCTGGCCGAGGAGATAGGGTACGAGGCGGCCCACCTTGAGCTGCTGTTCTCCATGTACCTAGCTCCCGGCTACTGCTCCGAGCTCATTCACCTGTTCGTCGCCACGGGACTCACGCCCGCGCACCGCGCCCCGGAGGCCGACGAGTTCATCGAGCCACTCGTCGTGACGCCACAGCAAGCCCGCTCCCTCATCGACGACGGCGCCATCCGCGACGCCAAGACCATCGCGGGGATACTGGCGTATCTGAACCAAACGCGCGGCCCATCCGTGGCCCAGGGGCATAGGGAGAACTGACACGATCGCGGGCTTCTGCATTGAGGTCGGCGCGCACGGAGTCATCGGCCCGGCCAACGCCGGCGAGTTCGCCACGCTCTCCGACGACGAGCGAGCGTACCTCCGGAAGATCGGCGACGAGGCCCCTCTCGGACGCCTCCAGACGGCCGACAACATCGCCGCGGGCGTGCTGTACCTGGCCTCAGACGAGGCCACCCATGTCACCGGCTGTGAGCTCAACATCACTGGCGGGCTCTGGATATGGGCCTCCGCGTGCGTGGGCCCGAGCGGCCCCAAAAAGTGACCCGGCCTGTTGACTTCGGCATGGTAAGCAGGTATTATCACACTCTGTCCGCCAGGTGGCGGGCAAGCTCGTTGGTGCAGGAAGGAACAGCAGGGTGTACGCGATTTTCGAGACAGGTGGCAAGCAATACAAGGCGGCCGAACGCGACGTCATCGTGGTCGAGAAGCTGCCGGTCGAGGTGGGGGAGACGGTCGAATTCGACCGTGTCTTCGCCGCCGGCGAGGGCGACGATCTGACCGTCGGCACGCCGCTCGTCAAGGGCGCCAAGGTCGTCGGGAAGGCCGTGGCGCAGGAGCGCGCGAAGAAGATCCGGGGCTTCAAGTACAAGCCCAAGAAGAACTACCGCCGCACGTGGGGACACCGGCAGTACGTCACGAAGGTGCTGATCGAGTCCATCGAAGTATAGCAATTCCGGGGACACAATAGTCATTTTGCTGGATGACAAGCGACCCCTCATGGCAGCGCTCCCGCCGCGCGAAATGAGCATTGTGTCCCCGGAATTCAGAAGAGCTCGTAGGGGAGTTGGAGGTCTGTCATCATGGCGCACAAAAAGGGAATGGGAAGCTCGAGGAACGGCCGCGACAGCGCATCCAAGCGGCTTGGCGTGAAGCGGCATGCGGGGCAGCACGTCACCACGGGCTGCATCATCGTACGGCAGCGCGGGAGTAAGATGCTGGCCGGCCAGAACGTGGGCATGGGCAAGGACGACACGCTGTTCGCGCTCTCTGAGGGCTTCGTGCACTTCACAACGAGAGGGCGCAAGAAGAAACAGGTGCACGTTCTGGCTGAGCCGCACGTGGTGTAACACGGGCCCAATCAAGAGACGAAGCCGAGGGCCGTCGGTGGATGCAGACTGCAAGCAGCCGGCGGCTCGTTCACTTCTGGTAGCGGGCCATGTTCATAGATGAAGCCGACATCCACGTGCGCGCCGGAGCAGGCGGCGCGGGAATGGTGAGCTTCCGCCGCGAGCGATACGTGCCGCGGGGCGGCCCCGACGGCGGCGACGGCGGCGATGGCGGCGACGCGATCCTGCAGGTCAAGGCGGGGCTCAGCACGCTCCTGGACTTCAAGTACAGGTCCAGCTTCAAGGCCGAGGACGGGCTCCGGGGAGGCGCCAACAACAAGACCGGTCACCGGGGCGCCGACTGCGTGATAGCGGTGCCTGAGGGCACCGTGGTGCGCGATGCCGAGAGCGGGCGAGTCATTGGCGATCTCGTCGCCGCCGATGACCGGCTCTGCGTGGCCCGGGGTGGGAAAGGCGGCCGCGGCAACAAGCACTTCGCCACCGCCACGCGCCAGGCGCCGCGCTTCGCGGAGAAGGGCCTCCCCGGCGAGGCCTGCTCAATCCGCCTGGAGCTCAAACTCCTGGCCGACGTCGCCGTCATCGGCTTCCCCAACGTGGGCAAGTCGAGCCTCATTGCCCGCCTGTCGGCGGCCCGCCCCAAGATCGCCGACTACCCCTTCACGACGCTCGTGCCCAACCTCGGCGTCGTGCCCGGACCGGACCACACCGGCTTCGTAATGGCCGACATGCCGGGCCTGGTGGTCGGCGCTCACGAGGGCGCCGGCCTCGGGCACCAGTTCCTGCGGCACGTGGAGCGGGTGCGAGTGCTCGTGCACATGCTGGACGCCGGTTCGGTGGAGGGGCGCGATCCGGTGGAGGACTACCACGCCATCAACCGCGAGCTGGAGCTGCACGACGCGCGTCTGCGCCAACTGCCGCAGATAATCGCTCTGAACAAGATGGACCTGCCGGACGCCCAGGCGGCAGCACCGAGCATTGAGGCCGCGCTGGCCGAGGAGGGCTGCGAGATCCTGCGGATCTCCGCCGCCACGGGGGAGGGGCTTCCGGAGTTGGTCTACGCCATGGCCGACACACTGGAGGAGGCGCGGACGGCGCCGACGCCCTTCGAGGCCGCCATCGATCTGGGGCCGGAGCCCGAGCCGGCCAAGCGTCCGCTGAAGGTAGCGCGCCTCGGGGAAGGCCGTTTCGCCGCCAGCGGGTCGGAGGTGGAGCGGCTCGTGGCGACGACGGATCTGGACAACGAGGACGCCGTGCTCCACCTCCACGCGCAACTCGATCGGCTCGGCGTGCTGGAAGAGCTCGAGCGCCTTGGGGCCGAGGATGGGGACACGGTCACGATAGGCGATACTGAGTTGGACTACGTGCTCACCCCAGGACCGGAGTAGAGGCCCAATTGCTGAACACGTCCTCCTGCGCTCGCTCGACTCCACATCCCAGGCGGTCTGCGGCGAGAATGGTACCTGAGAAGTCGCCGAAACGCCTCGACGCTCAGTCCGGCGTCTCGGATGATGCCTCTCAGCGTTCCGGGCTTGACGTCGCGTGCTGCGTGAACTGGCACTGAGACTGGCCTGTCCCGTTCCGGATGGGTCAACACAACATGGCTGCTGCTCTGCCGTCTGACGACGAATCCGGCGCGCCGGAGCGCCTTGACGGCTTCCGGCCCTGACACGACAGGCAGCTTAGGCAACGGCAGCGGCCTCCCTCACCGTCAATCGGTAGACCAGGGCCTCCGTCGCATTCTGCATGTTCACCGTCACGTCGGGCTTGTCCGGCGGTACCGGCTGGCCGTCTTCCTGCAAGACCTCCAGGCAGAGGCGGACGGCATCGTCTGCCATCAGCAGGGCCTCGGGCAGGCTGTCTCCTTGTGTGTGACAGCCCTTGAGCGCGGGTACAGAGACGGAGTAGCCTCCCTCCTCCTCGCGCATGAGCACTACTGTATACGTTACCGGCATTGTCGTGACACCTCAGCGCAATGATATTCAGACAGTCACAGGGATCCACGTCTCGGGACGCCCCGCCAGCATCGGTGTGCGCCGCCCTCGATCCCCAATGAGGGACATCGGGTCCGCGGTGCCCGAACGCACTATGCCCGCTCCAGGATGTCATGCCTGCCGATCCGCAGCAGGATGTAGCCGTCAGTGGTGATCTGGAACAGAAAGCGGAAGTCCATGTTGATCCTGCCCTCGTAGACATGTTTGTACTTCCGCACGCGTTTGACTCGCAGGGATGGATGGGTTATGTCCTGGGCCAGGTAGAGCAGCTTCCTGTCCGCCTGCTTCCGGACGGCCGGGGGCGGCTTCTTGTAGTCGCGAAGGAACCGCTCAGTCCTGATCAGCTTCATCATGCAGGTCTTGGATCAGGGACTCGACGCTGTCGTGCTCCTTCACTCTCCCTGCCTTCACGTCTTGCAGAGCCTCGCTGAGCATCTGCTCGCCGCGATCTGACAGAGTGACCGTCGGCAGCTTGTCC
>JASFTE010000197.1:0-7945 GCA_050114035.1 Armatimonadota bacterium
GATGTCGCCCGCATCCGGCCCAACGGACCCCGAGGCCGAAACGCCGGCGAAGTTCATCGGGTCCTGATGGCCGGCCGCCGACGCGGACAGCTGGATTCGCCACCCGTCGGCCGCGGCGCGGGTGCTCGGGCCGGCCTGTGCCGGGCCCACCACGACCGGGAAGATGCGCATGTCCACATCGCTCGCGACGTTGATCCAGTACGCGGCAAGCGGCTGCAGAACGCCGGCCATCGGGTCGGTGAAGCTGTAGAAGCCGCCGCCGAACTGATCGGGCTCGAAGGTGTACAGCACACCGTTGGTGAGGCCCGCCGCCACCGCGCCCGCCAAAGTGTAGGTCACGCCGCCGGAGACAAACTCGGCCGTGGCCACACTCACGGGGGCGTTGAATGGTGTGCCGATCATGTTCCAGCCGAGCGGCGCCGCCGTGCCCCGCCGCAGCTTGATGACATACGGCTGGCTGGAGCTCACCGGGTCCCCGCTGATGTCCACGGGGAGGTCGGCGTTGAAGCGCATGAAGTAGCCAAGGCCGGCCGGCGGTGACAGCACCGTGGGATCCGCGGCAAACGGGCCGGTATCCGGCGGCTGGAAGCTGGCATACGGGTCCGGGTAGATGTGGTACTTATTGAACGCCGTGTCGTCAGCCAGCCAGCGGGCAACAGCGATCTCAGACAGCGGCCGGCCGAGGACCACCGACGGGTCCGAGGTTCCCAGGTTCGTGTATGGCAGCGAGACCATCCGCAGGCCGGCGCCGATCACCGGCAGCGCAATGCGGAAGCCGACGGTCGCCGTGTTCCCCTGATTGCCGTCCAAGTCATCGGCAGTGAGCGTCACGACGTGCGCCCCGAGCGTCAGTTCCACCGGCGGCGTGAATGTGAGCACGCCTGTTGCCGCGTTGAAGTCGCCCGGCGCGAGCACCTGTGGCGTGCCATCAATGTTCAGGACGATAGTGCTCTCGTCGATCCCGCTGGCGTCGTCCTGCAGCGAGCCGGTGATGGTGGGCTGCCGGGAACCCACGATGGCTCCGTTGGTCGGCGAGAGGATCGCTATCACCGGCGGCACCTTGTCCGCGGGCGGCGGATCGGTGAGGCCCACGCGCAGTGACAGGCGCCCGTAGCCGAACTGATTGTCCCGGCCGGGAGTTCCCAGATCTTTGGCCAAGCCGATCAGGAATGCGCGCAGCGCCGTCAGGTCTCTGGTCAGATCCTCGCTCTTCAGCAGTGCGGCGGCGCCGGCGACGTGGGGAGTGGCAGACGAGGTCCCCGGGAAGCTAACCGGCCCGTAGCTTGCCGTGCTCACATAGTCGGGCGACGCAAGATCCGGCTTCATGCGACCATCGTCCGTGGGCCCCTGGGAGCTGAATAGCTCGAGGGCGTCAATGCTCAGACCATCGGGGATGCCGGCAACGCCCCGCGTCGCACCCACCGTGAACGCCCCTTGGGCGTCAGCCGGGACGCAGAGGCTGCTCGTCGCCACCTGATGCGCCGGCTCCAGGTCAGTGCCGTACGTGTAGAGCTCCAGGTAGTCCACTTGCGTCCGGTTGATCCTGTACGCATGGATCAGCAGTTCGTACACGCCCGGCGCAACAGAGGCGAAGAGGATCTCCGACGGCTCATCATCCCCATCCTGCGTCACCGCCGATCGCGCCACCTCCACGCCAGTGCCATCCCGCAACACCAGGTCGTAGTCCTGCGCCGTCGTGAGCCCCCCCGTCTTCCACCAGCTCAGGTACGCCTGGATGGTGCCGCCGGACAGGTTCACCGTGATGCCCTCGTCACCAGCGGCGAACTCCTGCAGACCATCGCCATCAGTATCCCGAAAAGCGCCCTCCCAATGCTGCTGTGCGGAGTTCGCAGCGGCAGCAGTCAAGAGAACTCCGTTCCCGGGTGCTTGGCTCGCGATCTGCGACAGTGGCGACGTGCCGTCAAAGGGCCCGGTGAGGAACCCCACCGACATCGTGACGACCGGGGCCCCGCCGCCGATGGCGAAGGCCACTGCCTGCTCCAACTCCAACTCCGTGAGCGCACGAATCAGGTTGATGCTCGCCCCCGGGGCCATGTCGTGGACGATCTCAGCGCACCCCGTGCCGTGAACGTTAACGCTGTCCAGGCCCCCCGCTGGAGGGGGCACGGCGAAGTCGAACGTGCCCACTGTGGGCGGCAGATTGCCCTCTGCCTGCCGTTGGGGGTAGCCGAGGAAGCCGATGTCCACCACGTTCACCGTGACGCCGGCCCCGCCGATGGGAGGGCTCTGCAACATGAAGGCCGAGGCGTTGGTGAGCTGGACCCCCTCGCTGACTGGTGCGCCCTGTGTGGGAAGCTGCCAGGTGACGGGGTAGTACGGCTGGCGTACCGTGGCGACTTGAGGAAGCTGCGCAATGGCGGCGAGGCTACCCACCGGCACCAGCGCCTGCACGCGCCGGTCGCGTCGGATGTGCACTTGGCCGCCATACGGGGTCAGGTCTGCCTGCGCCGCATCCGCCGGGGAGCGGAACACGACCACGACCTTCACCATGTCGCCGAGCAGCTCGACGCCGCGCGCACGAGCGACACCGGCCACCTGAGCGCGCGTCCCCGCTGCCGCCCGCAGCAGCTCTCGCAACGGCCGGGACAGGTCCGTCAGATCCGGCTCCGCAGCCCGAGGCCCACCCAGCCCCTGGGCTATCCGGGGCACCGGGTCGCTCGCCACCCCTCCAGGACTGAGTATGACCAATAGCGATAGTATGGCAGCACACGCAATTCGCGGAGGCGAAGGCGCAGCCTGCATTCGGTGCCGCATTACGCCCGCTCCTCCCTTCGACTGGAGCATTTTCACCGGACGAATCCCATCCGACCGCCGTGGCGCCCGACCAGCCCCCTTCACGCTGCCTCACGAGCGAACATGCCCCGCACGTGCCGAAGATACGTCTCCAGAAACTCGCCCCACGCGGTCTCGCGGGCCAGGCCCGCAGAGGTCCTGTAAGCTTCAGGCAGTTCGCTCAGATTTGGCGGGAAGAACACACTGAGCCCCGTCAGTTCCTCGCCCCCGTTCAGCTCGTTGCCGCGGTGGTACTCGGCGACCACGGCCGCGTCTACATCCGCCGCCACCTCCTGCGCCAGCCGCCGGGTCGTCTCGTCCGGATGCCGCTCCGCCAGGATCCGGACGAACTGCCCCAGGTCCACGTATTGGCGCTGCGACCCGAAGCTCTGGCTCGACGCGCGCGCGTACGTGATGGCCGGCGCCGACTCCGATATCCTGCTGGCCAGTCGCTCGCTCAGCCCCCCGAGCTTCTCCGCAAGGCACACTGCCCGAGACACATCAATCGCCGAATGCGTCACAGCAGCCTCGGGCACCCGCGCCCAGTACCCGGCCGCCTGTCGGACGTAGTTCCCCGCGAACTCCTGCGCGCTCATGTCCGGCCACGCGACCAGGCCACGCAAAATCTGATCCCACGGGGCGCCGGGCGTCAGCATCACGTACTCGGACGCCGTCACAAACCGACATCCGCCCCGCAGCTCATACACCACCTCGAGCAGCCCCGTCAGACACGCATCCAGGCAAAGCACGTCAATGGGCGGCTGGCCCCACTCGCCCGCGAGGCTCCGCAGCACCGTCCCGAGCTCGGCCGCCGACATCTGCGTACCGCTCGTCTCATCGTGACAGAGCCCACACACCTGCGGCGGCACACGGACCAACGGGTGCGGCAGCTCGACCAGCCCACTCCCATGCCCCATCACCACAAGGCCGTACCGCCGCGCGGGGCACCGCTCCCGCACCGAACGCACGAACGCGCCCAACGCCTCCCCGCTCGCCATGTCCACCTCGCCCAGCTCTTCCACCCCCTCGGTGGCAAGCCCACCAATGCCAGCCTCACTTCGTTCAATGATCAGTCGCCGCGTGTCCGCGAAGTCGGGCGGCGTCGCGTCCCCGCCCTCACGCCGGTCCAGTTGGGCCACCACGTGGACCCGATCAGACGCTCCCACACTGGCCAGCATCTGAACGTATCCAACCGCCGCGCCTTCCAGTTCGCCGTCCCCGCTCAGATACGCCATCAGCGTCCAGTCGGCCGTCGCATGCGCGCCCGCGCCACTGCACGCGGCCCCCGCGGCAACTAGAAAGGCGATCACCCGCTGGCGCCAGAGATCGCCGACGTGTCCCGTGCGCACAGATACTCTTTCCACCCCAGCCCTCTGCTCCACCCTCCCGGGTCACATTGTGCGGTGCGGCTCTGCTCCACGCCCCGCCGTCCAATGCGGCCGTTCGCCTATGGCGGCGGCGGCGGCGCGGCAGCCGTGATGAACGTACGGTTCTCGCTGAACACCCAGTCGATCGCGCTGCCCCGAGCGGCGCCGCGTCGCGGCCGCGGCTCGCCGTTCTTGCGCGCGCCGACGCGCCACGTAAACATCGAGCTGCCTGGCAGCTGCGGCGCGAAGGTCACCAGTTCCCGAAACTGCGTCTGTCCGCTGTATGGTATCTCGTTGCCCACCAGCCGCTGTCCGGATGTGCCGAGGCCGGCGAACACCTCAAGGATGTACCGGTCCGCTCCGACAGAGTGATCCCAGACGAACTCAATCTGCTGCGGGCTTGCCCCCGTGAAGCCCTCGGTGGGGCTCTGGAGCACGGCCGGCAGGAAGTACGTCACCGGACCGAAGGGGTCGCTGGGCGCGGACACCGACGCCGGCTCAGGAACCGTGATTTGCCGTGTCTGCGCCAACCGGCTCCGCTGCGGCGCCCCGCGCCCCGCGGCCGCCGTAGGTGTAGTGCCGGGCGGCGGCTGCGGCGCCGTCATGTTCTGCAGCCTGTACCAATACGTCTGGCCCGCAACCACGGGTCTGAAGGTGTAGTCCACCGTGAAGTCGATCTCGGCCCAGGCCCCGCCCTCGGTGTCGAAGTAGTCGATCGTGTTGGTCCACGTGAGCACCGTAGGCTGGCCCGGGGGCACCAGGCGCGGGTCGTTCGGGTTGTCCGACCACACGACCTCGCGGCCGCCAACGTACCCCTCGCCGCCGAGCACGTCCTGGATGGTTGCCTGGCCGAAGCCGTCCACGGGGAAGCCCTGGTACGACCCTCGGTGCACTACCCGTCCGGCGACCTCCTCGGGGCGTGGTATGGCCGGAGTCTTGACAATCATGCGCACCGACGGCGCCTCACCGTCGCGCCACTGGGAGAGGAATACGTCGCCGGTGGGCCCTCTGGCATTGCGCGTGTTGCCCGTGGCCAGAGCGAAGACCGCCCCCAGCACGGCAAAGCCCAGCACGTACTTGAGAGCCTTTGCTCTGTTCCTCTTGGCCTTCCCCGCGCGCTGGACCTTCGGCGGCTTGTACATGACCCGCACGAAATCCTCGCGCTTCGGGCCCGGACCAGTGTGGCGCACGGCCGAGCACTGGTGAGGATTCACGTCCGTGACCCGCAGCGTCCCTATCTTCCGCTTCACTACCTCCTCTATCTCCGGACGGTACTCCGGTCGCAGCTGCAGCAGCAGATCCCCGGCCTTCACGCCCTCCTGCGTGCCCAGGCTGACCGTTGCCTCCCCCGTCTCGTCCACGACGAGCACTGTGCCCTGCGCGATCCGCCGGCGGACCATATCGTCAATGGCCCACTGGGCCGCCTCGCGCATGGCCTCATTGATGAGCTCATCGTCCATCACCGTGATGCCCGGCCGCGACACGGTCGTGCGTGAGGCGGCCCCACCATTGAGTATCGCCTCGGACTCGACGTCCAGCATCTCGATCCGGATCTCCACCGTCGCCCTATTGGACTTCGCATCCACGCGGATATCGCTGACCCAGCCGCGCACGACGCCGTCTACTTTCAGCGCCCGCCCGAGCCGCGTCATCCCCACCTCGTCCAGCGGCAGCCGCAGCGCCTGTCCCTCGAGCGCCGCCTCCACATCGCGCAGCGGGAGCACGTCGAATCGCTTCGTCGCCTCCAACGCTATCGCGACGGCATCGGTAGCGGCCCGCGCCCGGCTCTCGCCGGCGTATTTCCGAGACTTGTTGACCAAGGTCAGTAGGGCGATCGTCTGCACCCTGCCCTCGCGTGCCTGCGCCTCTGCGCGGCGCGGAGCCAGGAAGGTGCAATACGGAAGAATGAGCGCAGCGATGACGAAGTATGTTACCGCCCTGACGGCGCGCCTCCGGTGAAGTCTATGCATTGCTGCGGGGCCCCCTTTGACCCGTTCTCTGTCGGAGACTGTTCGCCAGCCACAACGCCGGCCAGTATAGCATACGCCCTATGCTTTGTAAACGCACCGCTGTGGGCGAGTCGGCGCCCGTGTTCACCGCGAAACCGTCGCCATCCGCGCCGCCTCGAACGCTCCGCCGTCCGCGCTCCTCGCCATCAGCCGCACTACATACAAGCCGTCGGGAACTCGAGTGCCATTGTCGGAGCGTAGGTCCCACATGAGCTCGTTCTGGCCTGCCGAACGCTGCTGGGCTTGCGCCAGTCCCCGGACCACCCGTCCGGCAACGTTCAGCACCTGGACACTGACACGTGCCTCACGCGTCAACGTGTATGCGAGGGTCTTGGCGCCGCGGCCGTCTGCAACGACGAACCCCGTGACTGCCAGCCTTCCCGCGCCGCCCTGTCGCAGCTCAATGAGGAAGCGGCGCGCCACCCCGCCTGCGCCGCTGCTGAACGTATACCCCCGCTGCGTGCGCATCGAAACCCGACTTTCCCCGTCAACGTCAACCAGCGTGCAGTCGTACGTGCGGGGCAATGCCGCCAGATCCGGCCATGTCACCCGTACCTGCTGGTCCGGTTCGTCGGCATGTACCACGAACGCCCAGTCCTTCGCCTCCCCTGCCGGCGAGCGGATGTCGGCGGCCAGCGCTGCGGCGCCGCCGCCCGTGAACGCCGCCGTCACGCCCGTGCCGCTGACCGGCTGCGGCGGCTCGTGCACGTCATAGTGCGTGTCGTATCCGTCGGTGGCATCGATCCCCACGCCCAGGTAGTTGTCGCTGTCCTCGGCCCGGCCGGCTGTGACCGCTATGCGCACGCTCCAGCCGTCGCGCGGACTCCGGAAGGGCTCCACGCCGGCGTGCGCAATCGCCGCTCGCGATCCCGGTTCGACACTGCTTGGCGCGGCCAACGTCCCGACCGGCCGCGGGACCACCAGTGTGCATTGCTCGAAAGCCAGCACCCAGTACCCCGAGAACGGCGCCAGGGCGAGCGATGTCCGGTAGCCGCCGAACATCCACGTGAACAGCCCGCTCTGCAAGATGCCGGCGCTGAAGGCATCCGACAGCGACATGAGCGCGCCCGTGCTATCCTCAACCATCACCGTGGAGTAGTCCACGGTGCCCGTGAATGGGTCGCCGATCAGGTTCCAGCCCGCCAGCAGCGGGATACGATACGGATCCGTCGCCACCGTCCCCGATGTCGTCAGGTCTTTGAGGGCATCCAGGTATATCCAGTACCCCATCCCGAGGCGGAATGCATCGGCGGGCGGATTCGGGTAGAGGATGTACGCGGCCGTCGTCGGGTTGTACGTCGCCAGCTTCACTTCGCTGGTGGGGAGGCCGAGCAGATTCGCCACCGGCGTGCCGGACAGATCGTACGGCACCGAGATCATGGTCAGCCCGGCCGGGAACGTATGCAGAGGCTTGACCTGGAAGTTCACGTCCCCCGTGCGCTGGGCTGTGACCACCGTGACCGTCCGACTCGCCGGAATCATCGTCAGGCCCGACTTGGTGGCGATCACCGTGTGCGTCCCGGCCTTCACAGGATCGATGTGGTAGTTCGCGGTCTCCGCGATGCTCGGGATTGGCGTCGCCTGGCTCGTGGCCTCCCCGATCTTCAGCCCTCCGGAGAACACCTCGACGAGCACGCCGTCCACCAGGGAGCCATCGGTCTGGCGTGAGATGAGCCCCGAGATCGAGCCCGGCGGCACCTCCACCAGCGCGATGGTTATCGCCGTCGTCGTCAGCGGCGTGATGGTTGCCGCCTGGTCGGCAGACGTCTCGTATCC
>JASFTE010000198.1:0-7943 GCA_050114035.1 Armatimonadota bacterium
GGGTTCTTGGCCGGGGGTTGCGCTGTAAACGGAGGCGATTCGGGGCACTTTGGCCAAGTCAACTCAGAGGGGTTCTGTCACAAGTATTCTCGGGGTCGGTGGAGCGCGGGAGAGGGGAGCGTGCAGAGAAAAAAGTCGCGCGATGCGAGAAAAACCCATGGGGCCGGGATGTCGCGCCGTAAATGGAGGCGATTCGGGGCACTCTGGCCCAGTCAACTCAGGGCAGGTCTGTGAACAGCAAGGCAGGGCAAGGCGAAGAGCCTCGCGATGGCGTTCCCGGATCACTCGTGCTCCGTCCGCACGATGACGTCTTCCTGGATGCGGGGATCGAGCTTCGTGAAGAACTCGCTGAAGCCGGCGACGCGGACCACGAGGTCGCCGTGTTGCTCCGGGTGCTCCTGCGCCGCGCGCAGGGTCTCGGTGTCCACGCAGTTGATCTGCATCTCCTGGCCGCCGCGCTCGAAGTACGAGTTGAGCATGGCCCGCACCTTGGCCCGGTTCTCGGGATCGGTGAGCATCCTGGCCATGAGGCGCATGTTGACGTTGTAGCCGCACTGCCAGCTCTTCACCGGATCGAGCATGAGGATCGAGTTGAGCAGGGCCGTGGGGCCGCTCTTCTCGCACCCCGCGGACGCGGCCACGGAGCCCGCTATGGGCGTGCCGGCGAGGCGGCCGTCGGGGGTGGCCGGCGTCACCGCGCCCTGCTTCACCGCCCCGGAGCGCACCACGTGGCAGTTCCCGAAGGGCGTGCCGTCGCGCGGGTCGCGGCATAGCTCCTTGAGCGGCTCATCGCGGAGCCGCTCCACGAGCCGCACGATCTCCCGCAGCCGCTCATCGTCGTTCCCGTGCTTGGGCGCCCGGAGGAGCTTCGCGCGCAGCGACCGTTGCCGCTGGAAGTTCGCCCCGCACGCCCGGGCCACGTCCTCGAGCGTCGCCTCCTGCTTCTCGTACACCACCTCGCGGAGTGCCGCGAGGCAATCGACCATGTTGGCGAAGGCGATCCCGCCGCAGGAGAGGATGTTGTACTTCGTCCCCTCGATCATGTCGCGCCCGCGCTGAATGCACCCGTCGAAGAAGCACGACGTCAGCGGCGTCTGGCCCCAGCGCATCTGGGCTGAGAGCATGGTCATGCCGTTGGCGTACGCCCCCTCGACCTGGCGGCGCATGATGCGGCCGACCACGGCGACGAGGTCGTCGAAGCCGCTGAGCGCCGACGCCGGCGGAATGGACGTGTCGGCGCTGCGCTCGCCGTCGTAGCCGCGCCCCCGCGTCATAGCGTGCTCGAGGGCGCGCAAGTACCCGACGTTGGCGCACGGGTTGAAGTACGCCTGCCCGGGAATGGCCAGCTCGTTGCAGCCCGCCGGCACGAAGTTGAACGCATCGTCGCGCGACACGCCCAGCTCCATGAGCATGTGCGGCACGGCCGTGTCGCTCATCATCAGCGGGAAGCACGTCGAGCCCGCGAGCGTCTCGAGGCAGAAGTCGAAGAAGTCCTGGTTGATGTTGGGGTGCCAGCGGATCCAGACGAGGGGCTCGGGGACGGACATGTTGTTCGCGGCGGCCACAAGCAGCCACGACAGCTCGTTGGTCTGGTCCTCGCCCTCCGGCGTCGAGCCCGCGACACAGACGCCCTGCGTCAGGTTGTGCTCGACGCTCCAGACGGTATTGTCGCGCATTTTGAGGATGAAGTTCTCGCACAGCGTCAGCGCCTCATCGTCATCCAGCCGCCCGGCCTCTCTGTCCGCGAGGTAGAATGGGTACAGGATCTGGTCCAGCCGGTCGGGCGTGTTCGAGTAGCCGTGCCCCTCGATGTGAATGGCCTGATGCACGAACCAGATGAGCTGCATCGCCTCGCGAAACGTCTCCGGCGGGTCGAGCGCCACCTTGGCGGCGATGCGGGCCATCTCCCGGAGGTCCTCAGCACCATGGGCCTCGCCCGCCAGCAGCTCGCCATAGCGCTTCGCCCATTCGCTGACGCCGAGCAGGCACTGCTCCGCGGCGGCGAGGAACTCCAGGCTCAGTGGGTCAGTCTCGCCCGCGCGCCGCTCGCGCACGCGCTCGATGATCCCAGCGAGGCCGACCTGCAGCAGGTCGCGGTAGCACGGACTGAGATGCCCCTGGTACGAGAGGAACTTGTACTGCGCCACCTGCGTGCGCTCTTGCGGCCTGCCCTCGACCGTCCGCATGTACGCGCGATACCGCCCCCACAGATTGCGATCGTCCCAGTATTCCACGATCTCCCGCGGGACCTGTCCCCTGAGATACCCGGCCCGATGCGTGTCCTCCGAGACGAAGATGCCGTTCTCCCCGATCCCGATCTCGGCCATCACCGGCATGCCGCCGGGGCTCTCGCATATCGAGCCCGCGATGCGGTCGTGCTCGCGGATGAAGAGGGGAACGGTCCGGAGGTGCTCCCGAAAGGCGAGGGCCTTCTTCACGATCCACGGCGCGCCTTCGTTCGCCTGGAAGACGCGCGTGTACGTGCGGGCACGCTCCAGCGCGACGGCCAGTGGCGACGCGAGGATGTCCTGCCGAAGCGCCCGCATGGCGGAGACGTTGTGGTCCACGGGGAGGGCGAACTTCACGACTCAGCGTCCCTTTCCCAGTCGCGCTCGCTTCGCCTCCTGCGGCGAGAGGCCGCCTCGTCGCGCTCGTCGGGCTCCTCGCCCTGCTCTTGGAGGTCAAGTCGGCGTTCGCACTCGTCGAGGATGTCCTTGGTCCCGCTGGCGCCGACCCGGGTGACGCCGAGGGCGCGTACAGCAAGCAGGGCATCGAGATCGCGGACGCCGCCGGCGGCCTTCACCTGCACGTGCTCGGGGGAGTGCGCGCGCATCAGCTTCAGATCCTCATGAGTGGCCCCGCCCGTGCCGTAGCCGGTCGACGTCTTGACCCAGTCGGCGCCCACCTCCCCGCAGATCTCGCACAGCCGGATCTTGTGCTCGTCCCGCAGGTAGCAGTTCTCGAAGATGACCTTGGCCTTCTGCCCCCGGGCGTGGGTCGCATCCACCACCGCCTTGATGTCCTCGCGCACGTAGTCCCAGTCGCCGCTCAGGACCTTGCTGATGTTCACCACCATGTCCAGCTCCTCGCCCCCGTCATCGAGCGCGCGCTCGGCCTCTGCCAGCTTGATCGCCGTCGTGTGCCCGCCGTGGGGGAAGCCGATGGTGGTGCTCGGCTTCACCGTGCTGCCCTCCAGCATCTCGGCGCACCGCTGCAGATAGTAGGGCATGATGCAGATGCTGGCCACGTCGTAGTCGAGGCCGAGCTGGCACCCCTTCTCCAGGTCCTGCTCGGCGAGGGTAGGCCTGAGCAGGGAGTGATCGATCATCTTGGCGATGTCCTCGTAGCTGTAGTCCATTGTCGGCGTGTCCTCCTATGCCGGGATGAGGCCGCCCTTCTCGGCGAGGGCGATGGCGCCGAGGACGCCGGCGCTCTCGCCGAGCTGGGAGCGCTCGATGCGGATGTCGTCGGCGGGGATCATGTGCACCCGTCGGCGGATGGTCTCCCTGATGGGATCGATGAGGATGGCGCCGATCTCGGCGACCCCACCGCCGAGGACAACGAGATCGGGGTGGATCGTCACGATCACATTGGAGACGGCGATGCCAATGTACTCCGCCGCACGCCGGATGGCGGTCGCCGCTGCTTCGTCACCCGCCTCCGCCGCGGCGGCCAGCTCCCTCGGGGTGACTCGCGAGGCGTCGCCGTCCACGATCTCGTGGAGCTTCGGGCACTGTCCGCTCTTGAGCAGGCGGACGCCCTCGGCCGTGATGGCGCTGCCGCTGGCGAGCGCCTCGAGGCACCCGCGGTTGCCGCACCCGCACAGCGGCCCATCGGGCACTATGGTGTGGTGCCCCAGCTCCCCGGCTGCGCCGAGCGGCCCCAGACGCAGGCTGCCATCGACGACGACCCCGCCGCCAATTCCGGTGCCGATGGCGAAGAAGGCCATGGTGTGAGCCGGGAGGATGCCTGGAGCGTCCTCACGCCCATGCCCAAAGGTGAGCTCCGCCAGCGTCGCGCACCGCACATCGTTGATCAGGTACACCGGGCAGCCAAGCCGCGGGGACAGAGCGTCCCTGACCGCCACATCGCGCCACTTGCCCGGCAGATTGGGCAGGAACTTCGTGACGCCATTCTGCAGGTCCGCCAGCCCCGGCACGCCCATGGCCAGAGCCGCCGGCTGCGCGCCTGCCTGCTCCGCCAATGCCTCCACGACATCGGCGACGTGCGCGAGGACCGCGTCCGGGCCCTCCTGTGACTCGGTGGGGATCGTCTTCTCGACGGTGACTCCCTGCTCGATGCTCCCGAGCGCGCAGGCGACCTTGGTGCCACCCAGATCGACGCCGGCATAGATGTCCGCCACCGGGATCAGGCCTCCCCCGGGATGAACTGCCGCAGGAACGCGCCGCTCTGGCGCAGAGAGGCCTTGCGCAGCTTGAGTGACCCCTCGTACGCGCGATCCTCGACCTCGATGCACACCGGGCCGTCGTAGCCGACATCGCCCAGCACCGAGACGAAGCGCCCCCAGTCCACGTCCCCGAGCCCGGGCAGCTTCGGCGTGTGGTACTGCAGCGGCGTGGCGAGGATGCCCACGTCAT
The DNA here is from genome assembly GCA_050114035.1 of Armatimonadota bacterium. Classification (GTDB taxonomy): domain Bacteria; phylum Armatimonadota; class Zipacnadia; order JAUWAU01; family JAUWAU01; genus JAUWAU01. The sequence continues at coordinate 4,599 of JASFTE010000198.1, forward strand.
TGAGCCGCCGCCGGTCCACCCGCGCATCCTTGGCGTGCACGTGGAGGATCCTGCTTCCGAACTCCCACAGCGGCTCCACGTAGTCCATCTGCTGCCAGACCAGGTGCGACGGATCGTAGTTGAGGCCGAAGCTCTTGCTCGGGATCTCCTCGAACATCCGCCGCCAGATGTCCGGCGAGTGCGCCAGGTTCTTCCCGCCGGGCCACTCGTCGTCCGTGAACAGCATGGGGCAGTTCTCGATGCCGATGCGCACGCCCCGGTCCTCGGCGTACTTGACGAGCGACGTCCACACGCGCCTGAACCGCGACCAGTTCCCATCCACCGACCGGGTCCAGTCGCGCCCGATGAAGCTGTTGACGATGCCGACGCCGAGCAGCTCGGCCGCCCGTATCACTCTCTTGAGATGGCCGACGGCGACCCTCGCCTCCTCCCGATCTGGCGCCAGCGGATTCGGGTAGTAGCCGAGGCCGCTGATGCCGACGCCGCTGTCCGCCATCAGCTCGTTGATGCGCTCGGCGTCGGCCTGCCTCAGCCCCACCACATCCACGTGCGTGACGCCCGCGTAGCGCCGCTCGGCCTTCCCCATGGGCCAGCACATCAGCTCCACGCACGCGAAGCCCTCGGCGGCGGCGAAGTGGACGACCTTCTCCAGCGACAAGTCCGGCAGAATGGCACTCACGAATCCCAGCTTCATGAGCTATCTCCTTTCACTTCGACCCAGCCGCCCTCGCGCTGGCTCCGCAGGATGGCCTCGCACAGCACGATCTCGCGATGGCCGTCCTCAAAGGTCGGGAACGTCGCCGGGGCGGAGAAGTCGCCGGCCTCGATGTAGTCGTAGAACGACCGGAAGCACTGCTTGAAGGTGTCCGGGAACCCCTCGTTGTGCCCGCCCGGATAGTCGATGAACGCCGCCACATCCGGGGAGACAAGCCCCGGGTCGCGCATCAGGATCTCGTTGGGCTCGTCCCGATGGCCGATCCACAGGTCGTTCGGGTGCTCGCTGCGCCACGCCATTGCGCACTTCGATCCGGCGAGCTCGTACCGCAGGCAGTTCTTCCGCCCCGCCGTCACCTGCGAGACCCACAGGCAGCCCCGCGCGCCGCCCGCGTACCGCAGCATGATGCACCCGTAATCCTCGGTCGCGATGTCTATCGGCTCCGTCTCCACCGCCTCGGCTTGTTCCTTGGCCTTGAACGTCTCCACCTCGCCCCTGGGCCGCTGCCGGACCGGATGCACGGTGCTGAGATCGGCACACAGGGCCTCGACTTCCAGGCTGGTGATCGCGTGCACGAGGTCGAGCCAGTGCGTGCCGATGTCCGCCACGGCCCGCAGCTCCCCGCCCTCCTCGGCCAGCACGCGCCAGTTGTAGTCCGTCGGGTGGAACATCCAGTCCTGAACGTAGCTCCCGCACACCGAGTAGACCTCGCCCACATCGCCCCGCTGCACCATGTCCCGCGCCTCGAGGCACAGCGGATAGTAGCGCAGGTTGTAGTTCACGCCGGCGGCCCGCCCGCTGCGCCCGGCGATATGCACCAGCTCCGCCGACTCCGCGGAGTTCATCGCCAGCGGCTTCTCGCACATCACGTGCTTCCCCGCCTCGAGCGCCCGCCTGGACATGTCGTAGTGCAGGCGATTGGGCACGGCGAGGTGCACGGACTGCACCGCGTCGTGCTGCAACAGCTCGTCGAAGCTCCCGTACGCCTTCGGCAGCCCGAGCGCTTGCTTCGCGCTCTGCGATTCCGCGTCGTCACACCCCAGGATGCCCGTGACCGTCAGTCCGAGCCTCCCGAGCGCCTCCACATGCACGGGGCCGATGAACCCGGCCCCCACAACGGCTACACCCATGTCCGCCATGGCGACTCTCCTTTCGTGCCACAACTGGTTTCATAACCTGCCGTAGGCGACCCTCCAGACTCCTCCGCCCACCACTGGGGGCGCAAAGGGGGTTATGAAACCAGTTGTAGAGCTGCCGTCAGTCGAGCTCCACAACGCGCCCCTCCTCCGACGATCGCAGCACCGCGTGCGAGATGCGTACAGTCGCTGCGCCGTCTTCGACTCCCGTGATGGGCGTCTTGCCGGTGCGAATGCACTCGACGAAATGCTGTGACTGCCGCTGGTACGGCGCGACCTTGTCCTCGGGCCGGTCGCACTCAATCGTGCGCTCCTGCGAGTCGGCCTCCGCCTTGACGCGGAGGCGAGCGGGCTCACACACGGCGGAGCCGCGCGTGCCAATGACGCCGCACGTGTGGAGGCCGGTGTGGCTCGCCCAGCTCGCGTGGATGGTGGCCATCGCGCCCGATCGGAGCGTCATGACCGCGGCGATGATGTTGTCGTACCCCTCGAGATCGTCGCGCGAGGTGGCCACCTTCCCCGCGACCGACGTGACATCGCCCGCCACCCAGCGCATGAGGTCGAAATCGTGCGACAGGGATTCGATGGTCATCCCGCACAGGAGCCGCGGATCAGTGCGCCAGTTCGGCGGCGGGTGCGGGCTCCACAGCAACCGCAGGCCCCAGAAGCTGTAGAGATCCCCCAACTCCCCCGACGCCACCAGCTCCTTCAGACGGGCGAAGGCCGGGCTGAAGCGAAAGTGGAAGCCCACCGTGAAGGTAACGTCGGCGCTGCACACGCTCTCCGCCAGAGCTTCGGCATCCTCGACGCTGACCGTGAGCGGCTTCTCACAGAGAACGTGGACCCCCGCCTCGACTGCCCGAACGGCTGGCTCGCGATGGAACTTCGGCGGCGTGCATATGTACACGGCGTCCATCTCGGCCAGCATCGCATCGAGGTCCTCGTATGCGACGCCCTCGTAACGCCGCGCCATGTCCTCGGCCCTCTCTGGCACAACATCGAGCGCCCCCGCCACGTGCACGTCCGCTATCTTCGCGAGGCATTCCGCATGAGTCCTCGCGATGCCGCCGGCTCCGACCATCCCGATCCTCAGCATGGGTGGCTCCTCGTCTGTGATCCACTCATTCGCGCCGCTACAGCTTCTGCCTGCCCGTCGCTAATCCTCCGCCGGCCGGCCCGCACAGCTTCCCTACACGCGCTCGCCTTTCAGGGCATAGTGGTCCTGTGGGGCCTGCTCTCTCGGCACCGGAGGCACGATATGCCGCGTCATGACCGCATCACGCTGGCACTCTTGATTGCTCTTGCACTCATTGCCATCGGGAGCGCCGGCCAAGCGCAGCGCGCGGGCGACGTCGTCGTGTGCTTCGAGGTGGCGCCGGCGGGCGGCGGCGAGTAGGCCGACGTTGACATCTACGCCCAGCGCCTGGACGGGGAGGGGAACATGGCATGGCACGAGGGAGAGAAGTCGGTGCCCGTCGCCGCCGACGACGGGCT